>NZ_DS990556.1:1727078-1928557 GCF_000155635.1 Cyanobium sp. PCC 7001 | reverse complement strand
CGGCCATCAGCCGGCGGCTGCTCTCCAGGCGATCATCTCGCGGAGCTGGCCCAGCACTGCACCCGTCTGCACCAGCTGCCGTGTCCTGGACAGCCCTTCCTCCAGGCTGGCGCTCACGCCCGCAAACCAGAGGTAGGCCCCCGCATTCCAGGTCAGCGCCGTTGCCAACGGGCCCTGACCTCCAAGGGCGGCGAGGGCCTGCTCCCTCCAGCTGTCGAGGTCCTGCCAGAGCTCGTCGACGCCGTAGCAGCCCAGGTCCCGCGGGTGAAGAATGACGCGTTCCCCAGTGCCCCCCCGGGCCTTCGCCGTGATGCAGGCGCGGCTGATCGGCAGGTCGGTGCTGCCCTCCAGCCCCTTCACCGTGATCACTGCTGTTTCCCCGGCCAGCTCCAGGGCTTTCCAGGCACGGCTCTCGGTGGGCGGATGAACGAAGCCGCTCACCAGCAGGTGGGGACTGCGGTGGGCGGTCCAGAGCAGTTCGAGGCTGGCGACCGGCGGCCGCTTGCCCAGGTCGTCCCGGATCGGGGTGAGGCGGTCGGCGAGGGGGAAGTGGTCCGGCAGGTGGATGAGGGCGAGGCGCTGGCTGTCGAGGCCCCGCTGCACCGCCTCCAGGGGCAGCCCCTGCAGCACGAGTCCAAGAGAGCTGAACAGTTCCATGGCCGTCACGCCGTATTTCACGGGCATGCGGGCCCCTCCCTGCAGCACCACCGGAAGGCCTGCCGCCGCCAGGGTCAGCGCCGTGAGTGGGTAGAGCGGAGCGGTGCGGGTGCGGCCGTCGAAGGGCATGCCGAAGCACACGGCCGGGGTGGCGCTGCTGAGGCAGGGACCGAGCTCCCGGTAGAGGTCGAGCATGCCCGCCAGTTCCTGGGGCTCGGGCCGCCGGATGCGGTGGGCGATCAGGAAGGCGCCGATCTGGGCCGGTGTGGCCTCGTCCCGCAGCATGAGGGCGAGGGCGTCGTGGGCCTCGGCGCGGCTGAGGCCCCGGCTGGTGTGCTCCCCGCTGCCCACCTTCTGGATGTAGTGCTTGAACCGCTCCCTGCCGCTCAGCCCGGCCGGGGCCTGGGGCTGCCGTTCACGGTCCAACCCTGGGACCGCGTCGATGGGGGTGCCGGCGGAAAGCGCCATCAAGGGCAGGGAAATGGTCCGGCAGCGGCTGCTGGCCAGTGTTCATTGTCCATGGTGCTCCCTCCCCTCATGGCCCCTGGAGGCGCCTGTGCGGCACCCGGTGCTCCAACGAACGCCACAGCTGCAGCCAAAGAAGTATCAAGCAATACCAAACACTTCCTAAAGGCCGATCCCGCGGCCGGCCGGCCTCGGCTTCGGTACCAACGGCTGCATTCGAGGGGGTGCTGGCCCAGGGAAAGTCCTGGTCCTGACGCCAC
Source organism: Cyanobium sp. PCC 7001 (assembly GCF_000155635.1). NCBI lineage: Bacteria > Bacillati > Cyanobacteriota > Cyanophyceae > Synechococcales > Prochlorococcaceae > Cyanobium > Cyanobium sp. PCC 7001. Next base: position 1,927,175 of record NZ_DS990556.1, on the reverse strand, counting down.
GCCTGATGAGATTTGCAGCCGGCTGCGGGCTTCTGCTCGGTGTTCTGCATGGCCTGTTGGCCGTGGATCTGCAGGCGTCCAGCCTCACTGTTCCAGGCGCCCGGGCACCGCTGGAGGCCTGGAGCCCGCAATCCGGCCCCGAGATCGGCCTCTGATACTGGCGGGAGCCCTGTGATGGCATCGCCATGGCCCTTCCGCTTCAGTCCTCCCAGCGGGTCACGTCGCCCGTCGGCATTGCCCTGGCCTTCCTGGGGATGTTCGTGGTCGGATCCCTGGGCGTGCAGCTCCTGCGGGGCCTGCCTCGGCCATCCGCCTCAGTCGGTGCGACCAAGGGTCCCGAACCGGTTCTGGCCCATCCGGCCGCGCTCTGGAGCGCCCTGGGCGAGCGCTGAGCGGTTTGGCCGTTTGGCCGGTCCGTAACGGTCACGACACACCAATTGGACGCGGGCCGTCACGATGGCCTTCCAGGCGACGCACCCCTCATTGGCGTCTGCCGGCAGCTCAGGTCTTTCTGTTCCCAAGACCAGCCGGCGCCTTGAAAGCCTCAAGCCTCGCTGCCCTGGCGGCGCTGCTCAGGCCTGTGTCCGTGTGTCGCCCCCACGTCATGAGTTCAGCTCCAATCCCTGCCCCGGCAGCCGACGACTCCGCGGCCGGGCTCTCCAAGGTCGAACAGGCGAAAGCCGACCTCTGCGGCCTCGAGCTACGGCCCCGGCTGGCGGAGCTCGCCGGCGAGGGCTGGGAGTCGCTGGATGAAGCCACGCTCACCATCCGGCTCAAGTGGCTCGGGATCTTCTTCAGGCCGGTGACGCCCGGCCGTTTCATGCTGCGGCTGCGGCTCGCCAACGGCGTGATCAACGCCGATCAACTGGAGTTGCTGGCGGAGGCCGTCGACCGCTGCGGTGACTACGGCAGCGCCGACATCACCACCCGCCAGAACCTGCAGCTGCGGGGCCTGCTGTTCGAGGACATGCCACCGTTGCTGGAGGCGATGGAGCGGCTGGGCCTCACCAGCCGCCAGTCCGGCCACGACAACCCCCGCAACATCACGGGCAATCCCCTGGCCGGGATCGATCCCGAGGAGATCGTCGACACCCGTCCGCTGGTGCAGGCCATCCAGGCGCGACTGTTCCAGGCCGACGGCCCCCGCAACCTCCCCCGCAAGTTCAACGTGGCCGTGGGGGGAGCCCCCGACAGCTTCCTGCTGCACAACGACCTGGCCTTCCTGCCGGCCCATCACAACGGCAGGCTGGGCTTCACCGTGATGGTGGGCGGCTTCTTCTCGGCCCAGCGCAACGAGCTGGCCATTCCCCTGGGGCTCTGGCTGGAGGCCGACCAGCTGCCGGATTTCTCCCTGGCGGTGCTGCTCCACTTCGAGCGGTCCGGCAACCGCCAGCAGCGGAACAAGAGCCGCCTGATGTACCTCATCGACGCCCTTGGGCTCGAGGCCTATCGGGACGCCGTGCTCGGGCTCTACGGCGAGTTGGCCGGGCCTGAGGCCCTGGCGCGGGTGCAGCCCCACGATGGCGGCCACCTGGTGAACCGGGCTCCCCGGGATGGCCTCGGCTGGAATCCCCAGAAGCAGGAGGGTCTGGCCTGGATGGGCCTGCATGTGCCCATGGGGCGGCTCGACGCCCCCACCATGTTCGACCTGGCCGATCTGGCGCGGCGTTTCGGCAGCGGCGAGCTCCGCCTCACCGAGGCCCAGAACGTGCTCATCCCGGGGGTGCCGGTGGGGCAGCGGCAGGAGCTGGAAGGGGAACCCCTGCTGCAACGGTTCCGCCCCGCCCCCGGTCCGCTCCAGGCCGAGGCGGTGAGCTGCACGGGCAATGCCTACTGCAGCTTCGCCCTCATTCCCACCAAAGGAACGGCCCAGGCGCTGGTGGAGGAGCTGGAGCGGCGGGTGGAGCTGCCCCATGCCGTGCGCACCCACTGGACGGGGTGTCCAAATGCCTGCGGCCAGCCCTACATGGGCCAGATCGGCCTGATGGGGGCGAAGACGCGCAAGGACGGCCAGATGGTGGAGGCGGCCAAGATCTTCCTGGGGGGCTCCATGGGGGCCGAACCGCGGCTGGCCGAACTCCACGACAAGGGTGTGCCGCTCGACGAGTTACCCGATGTCATCGAGCAACTGCTGGTCGAGCGCTTCGGTGCACGCCGGAAGGCCGCTGCGGCCTGAGCCCGCGGCCAGGGCGCCGGCTGCCACCCAGCCACGCCGGTGCCTGCCAGCGCCGGCGTGCCGCGCTGGCCTGCTCGGCACACCAGCGGCTGTCCAGCTCCAGCAGCGCCTGCCGATCCTCCAGGTCCACGCCCGCGTAGAGCAGGTGGGTGGCGCGCTCGGGCTCCAGCTGCAACTGGGCCAGTTCCTGCCAGAGGCGCTGGCTTCGCGGCTGGTCCGCCCGGCGGAACTGGGCCTCGGCCAGTTGCTGCACCAGAGTCACCAGAATCTGTTGCTCCTTGACCGCTGCCAACCTGGCGGCATCGATGCGTCCCACCCGGGGCCGTTGGTTGCCTGAGTCACGTGTGGTGGTGTCCATCGCCATCGCCCGAGTCGAATCCGTACTCCTTGCTACAGCCGATGGCCGACCGTTGCGACCCCGCCTCACCAAACGTATCGGTCGCCACCGTTGAGGGGATCCAGCTGACGACCCCTCAGGAGCTTCATCCCTCCAGCCTGCCGCCGCCGGGCTCGCGAGACCGCTGGCCCTGGCTCCAGCGCCTGCGGCGCACCACCTCCCTGCTGCTCGAGCCCTGGCTCGCGGCGATCGAGACGGGCCAGATCCAGCCGGAGCCCGACCTGATGGCGGCCCTGGCGCCCCATGTGGACAGGACGGCCGCTGGGCGGCTGCTGGCCTGGTGGCTGGCCACGCCGCAGGCCGATCCGGCCCTGCTGCAGCAGATCGGCCAGTGGCGGGATCCCACCTTCGCCGCCCAGTTGCGCCGTGCCCTGGAGGATGGACCGCCGGAGCGGGTGCGCTGGTTGCTGCCCCTGCTGGGCCATCAGCGCGAGCCGGTTGATTTCCCGCTGCTGCGCCGCTGGGTGCTCGGCCCCCATGCGACCCCGTGTCGCCGCGCTGCCCTTGAGGGCCTCGCTCTCGGCCTGCCGAGCTGGCCCCTGGCGCGGCTCAGGCCCCTGCTGCGCAGCCTTGCCGCCGACCTCGACGGCGGGCTGGCCGGCTCGGCGGTGGATCTGCTGGCCCGGCTGCCTGGGGCCCGGCGCGATCTGGCGCTGCTGGATGGACCGCGGCTCGATCCCGCCGTTCAGGCGCGCCGTCTGCGGCGGCTGGCGGCCCTGCCCGCCCAGCCCCTGGTGCTCGTTGTGCATGGCCGCAGCGGCGGCATCATCCCTCCGGAGCTGGAGCGGCTCCGGGCCGAGCTGGAAGCCCGTCGCGGCGTCCCCGTGGCGCTCCACGGCCTCACCGCGGCAGCCCCACCGGATCCGGGCCCCCTGAGGGCCGCAGCAGGGGGGCGCCCGCTCACCCTCATCCCCCTGTTGCTGCTGCCGGGCGGCCACGTGTGCAGCGATATGCCGGATCTCGCCGGCGCCTGGCGCGCCAGCGGACCGGTGCTGAGGTTGCCGTTCCTCGGTGCGTGGCGCCTGTGGCAGCAGGCGCTTCGGGACGAGGCGGCTGCGCTGGCGGCCGCCGACGGCGGCCGTGGTGGAGGTAACGGCCGCTCCAGACCCCTGCTGCTGCACCACCCCCTCAACAGCGCCGTCGGGGCGCGCTATCTGGCCCATCTGGAGCGCCACTGTGCGGTCCGGGGTCTTGCCACTCCATACAGTGCGGCGGACTCCGAGGAGCAGCTGGCCTTGCTGCGGTCCCCTGATCAGCCCGCCGCCCTGCCGCTGGTGCTGGCCACCAACCGGCTCACCGAGGCGCTGCCGCCGCGGTGCGGCCCGGCGTTGCTGCAACGTCCACGCGTTCGGGACTGCCTGCTGGACCTGCTCGCCGCCCTGCCATGAGCGCATCCCCCCAGCCCGGTGCAGCCACGCGCGGCAGGGTCTACCTGGTGGGTGCGGGGCCTGGGGATCCGGAGCTGCTCACCCTCAAGGCCCACCGGCTGCTGCGCCAGTGCGATGCCCTGGTCTATGACTCCCTGGTGCCCAAGGCCCTGCTCGACCTCGTGCCCAGCCACTGCGAACGCCGTTTCGTCGGCAAGCGCCGGGGTCACCATTCCGTTCCCCAGCCCAGCACCAATGCGGTGCTGGTGGAGCTCGCCGCCAGCCACCGCACGATCGTGCGGCTCAAGGGCGGTGACCCCTTCCTGTTCGGTCGCGGCGGGGAAGAGGCGGCCCACCTTGCCCAGCACGGCATTCCGGTGGAGGTGGTTCCCGGTGTCACCTCCGGCATCGCGGCGCCGGCCTATGCCGGCATTCCCGTGACCCACCGCCGCGCCGGCTCCAGCGTCACCTTCGTGACCGGCCATGAGGAGATCGACAAGGCCCGCCCCGGCGTGAACTGGCAGGGCCTGGCGCGCAGCAGCGACGGTCTGGTGATCTACATGGGCCTGCACAACCTGGAGCGGATCTGTCAGGAGCTGATGGCTGGCGGCCTGGAGCCCTCCACGCCGGCGGCGGTGATCCAGCAGGGAACGGTGCGGGGCCAGCGCAGCCTGGTGGCCGAGCTGGGCAGCCTGGCCGAGCGGGTGGAGCGGGAAGCCTTCTCGTCGCCGTCGATCGTGGTGGTGGGGGCGATGGTGGCCGAGCGGGTCGAGGCCTGCGCCCCCGTGCCGGCCGACGCCGAAATGCCGATTCCGTTCTGAACCGCTGGCGTTCCTGCGCGTCATCGTTGCCGGGAGCCCTTCGGTAGTGAGCGACACCTGGCCGCGCCGAGCGATCTGGTGAGGTGGGACTCTGTTCCAGCGCGATTCCGATGCCCCTTCCCGGTTCGATTCCCCGCTCCACCCGGCAACGGGGCGGCAGCGCTGCCCCCGCCAACCGCCTGGGCAGTGGACGTCGCCCCGACCCCCGAGCCTCCCGGAGCTCGGGCCCGCCGGTGACTCCGCTGGATCGCGACTGGCGGGCCATGCGTCAGGTGCTGGACATGCTGCGAGCCGGCGCAATGCGCATGTGGGGTGAAATCGGGCGCACCACCTGAGGGCCTTTATCAGCCATTCAGACACTCCCTGGTGAGGAAGCTCTCGCCGGTTGGGTGTATCGGTAACACGGGATACAGGCTGCATCAGCGCGTGATGCGTTAATTCATTCGTGAGATTCAGCTCTCGCTGAATCCAATCTTTCCGCCCCAAAGCGGACAGCTGCTGGACACTTCTTTGCGCCTGGGGGCCTTGCCCTCGATGTCCACCAGCTGAATCCAGTCTTTCGGTCGCTCGGGCGCTGCTGATCCTGCCCACCTACAGCAGGGCAGCTCGTCTTGAGGTTCTTCGCTGGGCTCACGAGCAGGCGAGAACCTGTGCGGCTGCAATGGGAATGCAACTCTGTGCCTCACCTTGGCGCAGGTTCGCTGGTTGTCGCGCCACCACTGGCCTGCGGCTGCATCAGCTTGCGTGTCTCCATCGGCGGAGTGTTGACGTTGTGTTGAGTGTTCAAGCACAGCGCAATTGCAGCCCTCTGCCATCCAAAGCCCAGTCCCCACCACCACGATCCCCCATGGTTCGCTCAACGTTGCCGATTCCTTCCGCTTCCGACCCGGTGTCCCGTTTCGTGAACTGGTTCAGCGCTCTGGGCAAGGACATCCCAGCTGCCACCCAATCAGCAGGACAGCAGGACAGGTTCAGCGCGCTGATCAACAAATTCAGCCGCTGAGTCCAACCCACCTCCACGTTCTTTTTCTCCGGGCCTCGTCTTCACCATGGATTACGTCTTACCCAACGAGCTTGTCGACGGCATGATTGCCGCCGGCGGTAAGAAAGCTCATGTCAGCATCAAGAATCTGCTGCTGAGAGGTTTTTACTCCGGTTCGGCTTTGGGCCTGGCCCTCTGCCTGGCTCTCACGATCATGCACCAGACGGGACTTCCCTGGATCGGATCCTTGATCTTCCCGTTCGGTTTCGCCAGCATCGTGCTGTTCGGCATGGAGTTGGTGACAGGAAACTTCGCCCTCCTGCCCATGGCGGTGTGGGCCGGCAAAACCACCTGGGGGAAGACCTTCCGGAACTGGATGTGGGTGTGGATCGGCAATTTCCTTGGCACCGGCCTTGTGGGGATTCTTTTTGCCATCAGCCTCACGAGTGGTGGCACGGCAGACCTGGCAACCGGAACAGGTGACTGGGTCGCTGTGGCCAACAAGATCATTGGCCTGAACAAGGCCAACACGATCGTGAAATACCAGAACCTGGGAGCGCTCGGGTTCTTCCTGGCTTTCCTGCGGGGTCTGATCGCCAACTGGCTGGTGTGCCTTGGGGTCACCCTGGCTCTCGTGAGCAAGAGTGTGCCTGGCAAGATCCTTGCTTGCTGGCTGCCGATCACGGCTTTCCAGGCCCTCGGCATGGAGCACATCGTGGTGAACATGTTCCTGCACACCACTGGCCCCCTGCTGGGCTCCGGTGTGAGTCTGGGCACGGTGGTCTTCTGGAATTATCTTCCTGTCACCGCGGGCAACATCGTGGGTGGGATGGTGTTCATCGGCATGCTCTTCTACAGCACTCACCGCTCGACCATGAGTGATGTGCTGCCACCCGTTCACGACGAGAAACTGGAGCGGGAGCTGGCTGCCGAGCTCGGCGCCCGCTGATCCCTAACGGCCCCATCCCCGGCACAGGTCTCCATTCAGCCCCCTGCGGCGATCCCCTGTCTTCGACCGGGGATTTTTCATGGCGCGGCGCGGATCACGTGGACCATCCGTCGTGGTGCATAAAAAATGCCCACTCGCGCATGACGCGGGAGCGGGCAGTGACGACAAGTTGGGTGGGTCAGCAGGATCGCCGGATCACCACTTCTTGTAGGGCAGGAATTTGCCGCACATGATCACCTGAACGCGGGCTCCGGCCGGATCATCAATCTTTTCGACGTCGAGGGTGAAGTCGATGGCGCTCATGATGCCGTCGCCGAACTTTTCCTGGATCACATCCTTCAGGGGCATCCCGTACACCTGCATGATCTCGTAGAAGCGATAGATCAGCGGATCAGTGGGAATCACCGGGTCCAGACATCCCTTGGTGGGGTAGGTCTGCAGTGCGGCGGTCGTCTCCGCATCGAGGCCCAGCAGCTCTGCCAGTTTCGTGGCTTCCTCAGGGGAAGCTGTGGCCTGACCATAGAACAACGAGGCAATCCAGACCTCATCGCGGCCAAGCGATGTTTCCAGGTCTGAAAAGCTCAGATTCTTGGCCTTCTTGGCGGCCATGAGGGTGGCGGTCAATGCAGACGTCGCTGCGCCCGGCGTGGATGATGCTGCCATGGATCGAGAGATTCGTCATAGGACAAGAGCACAGAAACAGGCCATGGTTTCTGCTCTTTAGGTCGCGAGATGCGACTCTCTCATTCTCTCGCTGAGGCTCCTACTTTCGTGTCGTCGATGCTACGGGAGAGTGCGCTGCTCTGAGCGTTTCAGGTGCGGCCGTCCATGCCGGGGCAACCGCAACCGCACCAGCGCGCCCCCAGTCTCCTGCGCCCCACGGCATCGGTCTCGTGGCGACAGCCGTTCCAGCCACTGCAGAAACCGCACCGTGGTTTGCCGATTCGGTAGTGGTGATCACGTTGACCGGGCCTGCCGGTTCGGTTCACTGGTTAACCCCGTTCCGGTGCTCCCCAGCACCGACCGCCATGGTCGCCACCTCGCCCAAGCCGGCGCCGATGTTCGAGCTGATCCCGTACGAGAAGTTCCGGGATACACCTGCCGTGCGCTTCTTCGACATCACGGTGGCTGCCTCGAACGCCCGTGACTTGGTGATCCATTCCGGACCCGCCATCTCCCCACCGGATGACGCCGAGACGGGGGCCTGGCAGTTCTATCTGCATCCCCACCAGGAGGACAACCTGCTGGCCCTGCACGGCGGCCGCACCTTCTACCTGGTGAACTTCGGCTGGAACTACCCGTTCCACATCGTGCGGCTGGAGACCGGCGGAGACATCCTGCGCATTCCTCCCGGCACCTTCCACCGCTCGGTGTCCGACCCCAACGGCTCGGTGGTGCTGAACCAGGCGGTGCGCGACGAAGGCGCCAGCGTGGTGCGGGAGTTCCGCGTGTACAACAGCCAACGGATCCCGCGGCTGTTCGCCACCACCTCCAGGACGGCGCCCCTGCCGAAGCTGCACGGCCTCAACTGGTGACGATCTCCGCCTGGATGTCCCAGGTGAAGTCGCTGCTCACGCCCACCGGCCCGGAGAAGCTGCCGGTGATGGCGGCTGTGAGTTCGGGTTTGGAGGACGTGGCCAGGGTGATGTAGCGCTCGTCGATCGCCCCCTTGCCACTGGGGTCGAAACCACGCCAGCCGGCTCCCGGCAGGTACACCTCAGCCCAGGCGTGGAGGTCGTAGTGCCGAGGAGCAGGGTCCACCAGGTGGTAGCCGCTCACGAACCGGGCCGGCAGCCCCACGCAGCGGCAGGCCTCCACCATCAGCATGGCCAGATCCCGGCACGATCCCACCCGTTCCTTGAGGGTGCGACCGGCCGGCCAGGCCGGACCCACGTGGCGCTGGGTGTACTTGACCCGGTCCTGAATCATCTCCACCAGCTGGTCCAGGAACATCAGGGCCCGCTGATCGCTCCCCATCAGGGCTTCCTGGGCCATGTCCACCGCCGCCGGATCGTGCTGGCCATTGGGCAGCCATCCCTGCAGGGAGCCCATCAGATCGCCGTTGAGCCGGCCCACCGGATAGGGCAGCAGCGGTTCGTTCGCCTCCAGGCACACCTCCAGGCTCGGCGCCGTCCGGGTGTCCACGGTGCTGGTGGCACACACCAGGAAGCTGTCGGTGCTTCCCTCGAAGCGGGCCCGCAGGATTTCATCCCCACTGGCGGCCACCAGCGGATAGAGGCAGCTGGGCGCCGGGTCGATGGCCAGGTTGAAGTCCACCAGGGTCTGAAAGCCATGCCCCCGGGGTTTGAGGCAGAAGCGATGGGCCCCCAGCAACACCGGCGCGGTATAGCTGTAGGTGAACGAGTGCGTCAGGCGGGCACGCATGCCGGATCAGCACTCTGGGACTCGAGGGTGGGGGCGACGAAGTAGCGCTGCTCGATGAGGGTGTGCAGCCGGTTGAGGTCGGTCTGAAGCGCATCGATCGCTTCGTGCAGGCCCACGGCGATCAGATCGTTGATCCGGGTGTAGCTCCAGCGGGCCAGGGTGAGGCCGCTGAGGCATTCCAGTTCGTCAGGGGCGCCAGGCACTGCCCGCCCCTGCACGATGCGCAGGGTCTCCTGGATCCGCTCCAGGCAGTAGCGCACCGAGCGTGGAAAGATGGGATCCAGCAGCAAAAAGGCGGCCACGGCGCGGGGTTCGATCGCCTGCTGCCGCGACTGGCGGAACATCTGGTAGGCCCCGGCGCTGCGGAGCAGGGAGATCCACTGCAGCTCATCCAGAACGCCCCCCACCTCATCGGGAGAAGGCAGCAGCAGGAAGTACTTCACATCGAGGATGCGGGTGGTCTTGTCCGCCCGCTCCAGCAGTCGGCCCAGACGGCTGAACTGCCAGGAGAGGTCCCGGCTCAAGGTGGAGTCGGTGATGCCATAGAACAGCTGGCAGGCCCGCCGGATGTCGCGCAGCTGCTCCTGGGGTGGCTGGTGCCAGAAGCCCTCGTTTTCCTGCAGCGTCCAGTAGATGTCGTTGAGCTGCTCCCACATCTCGGTGGTGATCACCTCCCGGATCTGGCGGGCGTTCTCCCGGGCGATCGCGATGCAGTTGGCCACGCTGTTGGGGTTGTCCTCGGCGCGCACCAGGAACTCCACCACGTCCATGGGCTGGCCCTGGGGGTAGAGCCGGTCGAACAGCTCGCGGTCGCCGTTCGCATCGATCAGGGGTAGCCAGGGTTCGGCGCTGCCGGGGGGGCAGTCGAGCGCCATCGCCTCGCTCACCTCCACGAAACGGGAGATGTTCTCGGCCCGCTCCACATAGCGGTTGATCCAGTAGAGCGATTCGGCCACACGGCTCAGCATCAGGCCACTCCCTGGTCGGCCTCATGGGGCTCGCTCACGATCCAGGTGTCCTTGCAGCCGCCGCCCTGGGAGGAGTTCACCACCAGGGAGCCGCGCCGCAGGGCCACGCGGGTGAGACCGCCGGGGCTCACCCAGGCGCCCTTGCCACGCAGCACATAGGGCCGCAGATCCACATGGCAGGGGAAGAGCTCTCCCTCACTCAGGGAAGGAACCGTGGACAACTCCAGCGTGGGCTGGGCGATGTAGTTGCGGGGGTTGGCCTCGATCCGGCGGGCGAAGTCGGCGATCTCCTCCGCGCCGGCGTGGGGGCCGATGAGCATGCCGTAACCGCCTGCTTCCGCCACCGCCTTCACCACCAGCTCCGGCAGATGTTCGAGCACATAGGCCCGGTCCTCGTCGCGGGAGCAGAGGTAGGTGGGCACGTTCTCGATGATCGGCTCCTCGCCGAGGTAGTAGCGGATCATCTCGGGCACGTAGGCGTAGATCAGCTTGTCGTCGGCCACCCCGGTGCCGGGAGCGTTGGCGATCGCCACCCGGCCGGCGCGGTAGGCCTCCATCAGGCCCCGGACGCCGAGCATGGAGTCGCTGCGGAAGACGGCGGGATCGAGGAAGTCGTCGTCGATGCGGCGGTAGATCACATCCACCGGCTCCAGGCCGCTGGTGCTGCGCATCCACACCCGATCGTCGTGGCAGATGAGATCACGCCCCTCCACCAGCTGGATGCCCATCTGCTGGGCCAGGTAGCTGTGCTCGAAGTAGGCGCTGTTGAACACCCCGGGCGTGAGCAGCACCACCGTGGGCCGTTCGGTCCAGGGGGCGAGCTCCCGCAGGCTCTGCAGCAGGTGGGAGGGGTAGTCGTCGATCGGCTGCACCGTGCGGGCCGAGAACAGGCTGGGGAACATCCGCTTCATCACCCGCCGGTTCTCCAGGAAGTACGCCACCCCGGAGGGGCAGCGCAGGTTGTCCTCCAGCACCCGCCAGGTGCCCTGGCCGTCGCGGATCAGGTCCAGGCCGGAGATGTGGCACCACTTGCCCAGGGGGGGGCGGAACCCCTGCATCTGCGGCCTCCAACCCTGGGAGCTCTCCAGATCCCCCACGGGCACGATGCCGTCCCGCACGATCAGCCGGTCGCTGTAGATGTCGCCCAGGAACTGATCGATGGCCTCGAGGCGCTGCACCAGCCCCTGCTCGAGCCGCTGCCATTCGCTCGAGCCGATCAGCCGTGGCAGGGGGTCGAACGGCAGGATGCGCTCCACGCCGCGGTTGTCGGAACCGTTGAGCCGGAAGGTGGCCCCCAGGCGTTTGAGCAGCATGCCGGCGGCCGCATGGTTGCGGTTCAGCTCCTCCAGCCCCAGCTGCCCCAGGGACGAGAGCAGGGGGCTGAGGGCGCGGCGCGGTTCGTCGGCGGCACTGAAGTACTCGTCGTAGCCGCGGTTGGGCTTGTAGTCGGTGAACATGCCTGGCCGGCTGGCTGTTCCAATCATGGGCAGCCGTCTGGAGGGTGGCCGGTGTGGGTTGCTACGGAAGCCTCCAACCAGCCCCTCAGAGCAGGAAATAGCGCTGGGCCATCGGCAGCACCTCGGCGGGTTCGCAGGTGAGCAGTTCCCCATCGGCGAACACCTCGTAGGTCTGGGGGTCCACCTCCACCTTGGGCAGAGCACTGTTGTTGCGCATCGCGGCCTTGCCGATGCCGCGGGTGTTCACCACCGGCACGCAACGGCGCTCCAGCCCCAGCTGGCGGGGAAGGTCGGCCTCGAGGCACTCCTGGCTCACGAACGTCAGACAACTGGGGGCCAGGGCCTTGCCGAAGGCGCCGAACATCGGCCGGCCGTGCACCGGGCCGGGGGTGGGGATCGAGGCGTTGGCGTCACCCATCTGGGCCCACACGATCGAGCCTCCCTTGATCACCAGCTCCGGCTTCACGCCGAAGAAGCCCGGCTTCCAGAGCACCAGGTCGGCCAGCTTGCCCACCTCCACCGAACCCACCTGGCTGTCGAGGCCGTGGGCGATGGCCGGGTTGATCGTCACCTTGGCGATGTAGCGCTTGAGGCGGGTGTTGTCGTTGCGGGCGCTGTCCTCCGGCAGGGCGCCCCGCTGCACCTTCATCTTGTGGGCGGTCTGGAAGGTGCGGGTGATCACCTCGCCCACCCGGCCCATGGCCTGGGAGTCGCTGGCGATGATCGAGAAGGCGCCCAGGTCGTGGAGGATGTCCTCGGCGGCGATCGTCTCGCGGCGGATGCGGGATTCGGCGAAGGCCACGTCCTCCGGAATGCGGGGGTCGAGGTGGTGGCACACCATCAGCATGTCGAGGTGTTCCTCGAGCGTGTTGCGGGTGTAGGGCCGGGTGGGGTTGGTGCTGCTGGGCAGCACGTGGGCCTCGCCGCAGATGCGGATGATGTCGGGCGCATGGCCGCCGCCGGCCCCCTCGGTGTGGAAGGTGTGGATCGTGCGGCCGCCGATGGCCCGGATCGTGTCCTCCACGAAGCCCGCTTCGTTGAGGGTGTCGGTGTGGATGCAGACCTGCACGTCGAAGCGGTCGGCCACCGTGAGGCAGCAGTCGATCGCGGCCGGGGTGGTGCCCCAGTCCTCGTGGAGCTTGAGGCCGCAGGCACCGGCGCGCACCTGCTCCTCGAGGGCCTCGGGCGTGGAGGCGTTGCCCTTGCCGAAGAACCCCAGGTTCACCGGCAGGCCTTCGGCGGCCTGGAGCATGCGGCCGATGTGGAACGCCCCGGGGGTGCAGGTGGTGGCATTGGTGCCGGTGGCCGGGCCCGTGCCGCCCCCCAGCAGGGTGGTGACCCCGGAGGCCAGGGCCGTTTCGATCTGCTGGGGGCAGATGAAGTGGATGTGGGTGTCGATGGCGCCGGCGGTCAGGATGTGCCCCTCGCCGGCGATCGCCTCGGTGCCGGGGCCCACCACGATCGTCACCCCCTCCTGGGTGTCGGGGTTGCCCGCCTTGCCGATCGCCACGATGCGCCCGTCCCGCAGGCCGATGTCGGCCTTCACGATCCCCCACCAGTCGAGGATCAGGGCGTTGGTGATCACCGTGTCCACGGCACCGTCGGCGCGGGTGGTCTGGGCCTGACCCATGCCGTCGCGGATCACCTTGCCGCCGCCGAACTTCACCTCGTCGCCGTAGACGGTGAAATCCTTCTCCACCTCCAGGATCAGCTCCGTGTCCGCCAGCCGCAGGCGGTCGCCGCTGGTGGGGCCGTAGGTCTCGGCGTAGGCGCGGCGGGAGATCCTGTAGGGCATGGGGGGTGGCGCTGGTGGTGGCGGGAAGGCTGGGGGCGGGCCGGCTGGCCGCGGGGTCGAAGCGTCGTCAGTCCAGAGGGCCGTTCACCAGGCCGTTGAAGCCCACCACGCGGCGCTGACCGGCGAAGGGCACCAGGTTCACCTCCCGGCTGTCCCCCGGTTCGAAGCGGATCGCCGTGCCGGCCGGGATGTCGAGGCGCAGGCCCCGGGCGGCGTCGCGGTCGAACTGCAAAGCGTCGTTGGCCTCCTGGAAGTGGAAGTGGGAGCCCACCTGCACCGGCCGGTCCCCGCTGTTGGCCACCAGCAAGGTGGTGACGGGCCGGCCAGCGTTGAGTTCGAGCTCGCCGGGTTCCGGGATCAGTTCGCCGGGGATGAAGGGGGCCATGGGAAACGGGCGGGGGCCGTTGGGGGAACGGGGCTCAGCGGATCGGGTCGTGCAGCGTCACCAGCTTGGTGCCATCGGGAAACACGGCCTCGATCTGCACCTCCTGCACCAGTTCGGGCACCCCTTCCATCACCTGATCGCGGCGCAGCCAGGTGGTGCCCTCGCCCATCAGCTCGGCCACGGTCCTGCCGTCGCGGGCGCCCTCCAGCACCAGAAAGCTGAGCCAGGCCACGGCCTCGGGATGGTTGAGCTTGACGCCGCGCTGGAGGCGGCGCTCGGCCAGCAGCGCTGCGGTCACGATCAGGAGCTTGTCCTTCTCCTGGGGGCTGAGGTGCATGGCTGCGGGAGTGGAAAGCTGCAGGGTCCACTGCAGCGCCACTCTGACAGTCTTCAGGGCCTGCGCCCGGTTCTGGCTGGACGTTTCCAGGCCGGACGTTTCCAGGCCGGACGGTTCCGGGCCGCTCAGCCCAGCGGCCGCTCCTGGAAGGGCCACACCCGGGGCAGCTCAGGTGTCGCCAGCCCCCTCACCTGGCGGATCCGGGCCCAGATCCGCGTGAACCAGTAGCGGGCCGCCTGGCTGGAGGGGCCCCGGTAACGGGCCACCAGGCCTGGCTCCAGTGCACCGCAGGCCATCTCACCCTCGAGGCCGGCCCGGTCCTGGCGGCACTCCGCCAGCAGGGCTGCCAGGGCGCCAGGGGCCAGGGGTTCCGGCGCCGCCCACACCAGGGAGCCGTAGACCGGGGCCCCCGCCAGGCCGTGCTCCCCCGCCAGGCCGCCGTCCGCCAGTTCCGTGCGGTCCGCCAGCACCCAGTCGCTCGCCCCGTTCTGCCGCCGCCGGATCTCGAGGGCCGAACGCCAGCGGCCCGAACCGAGCCCCTCCCCGGCCGCCGTACGCCCCAGGCGCACCACGTCGCACCCCAGAAAGGAGGCTCCCGCAGCCAGCTCCACCTGGCAGTGCTGCTCGAACAGCCCATCGGCATAGAGCACGAGCTCCTGGGGAAGCCACTCCAGGTCGGACCCCTCCGCCAGGTTGAACTGCAGGTGCTGCTGGGCCCAGCGGCCCGCCGGGGCTTCCCGGCAGCGCCCGATGGAGCCGTAGATCTTCTGGGCGGCCACGCTGGTGAGCAGCGCCCGGCTGCCGGTGTCGAGGTTGGCGGTGATGCTGAGGCGATCGCCACCCACCAGGCCGCCGGCGGTGTGCAGCACCGGCAGCTCGCAGCGGCCGTCGGCCTGGGGAAAGGCCCGCTGGAGCTTGAGCGGTGCGCTGGTTTCCCCCTGGTGGATCGTGCCCCCCTCCTGGTCGTCACCCCCGCGGCGGAATGCCAGCCTGGCCTCGCCATGCCACGGGGGATTCCCTGTGATGCTGGAGATCGTCCCGTCCGCGTCCTCCGGCCATGATCCCCGCCGCCACGCCAGATGCGCCAGCCTCTGGCCCCCTGCTCCTCACCCGCAGGCTGGGGGAGCGGGCCGGTGGAGCGGCGACCCTCAGCCTGGCCCTCACCGCCGAGGAGCGCACCCGGCTGCGGGGCCTGCGCCAGAGCGTCTGCGGTTGCTCGCTGCTGCTGCAGCTGCCGCGGGGTGAGCCGCTCCGGCCGGGGGAACTGCTGGGCGGAGCCGCTGCCGAGCCGCTGGTACGGATCGAGGCCGCCCTTGAGCCGCTGCTGCGGGTCACCGCGGCTTCGGAGCTCGGCCTGTTGCAGGCGGCCTACCACCTCGGCAACCGGCATGTGGCGATGGAGATCCGGGCTGGCGAACTGCGCCTGCTGGCGGATCCTGTGCTGGCCCAACTGCTCGAACACCGGGGCCTGTCGGTGACGGCGGTGGAGGCCCCCTTCCTGCCGGAGGCGGGGGCCTACGCCCAAGCCCATGCGCCTACCCACGCCCACCCCCACGTCCACCTCCATGGGCATTGAGCGGCTCCGCCTGTTCCAGCTCGTCAGCCCGGCGCTGCCGGTGGGCGCGTTCAGCTATGCCGAGGGACTGGAGGCCCTGGTGCAGGCCGGCCGCCTCGGGGATGGCGCCGCCGTGGCCCGCTGGCTGGACGCTGAGCTCCACCGCGGAGTGCTGGCGATCGAGGCGGCCTGGCTGCCTGTGTTGATGGAGGCTCCGCCGCAGGAACTCCGGGACCGGGACCGCTGGCTGCTGGCCCTGCGGGAGGCCCCCGAGCTGCGGGCCCAGCAGCGCCAGATGGGGGGATCGCTGCTGCGACTGCTGGCCGATCTGGGATTCGACATGCCCAGGCTCGACCTGGCCTGGCCGGCGGCCTTCGCCCTGGCGGGCCGGGCCCTGGAGCTGCCGGCCAGGGATGTGGTGGAGGCCTACCTCTATGGCTGGGTGGCGAACCAGCTGAGCGCTGCGGTGCGCCTGGTGCCCCTGGGCTCCACCGAGTCCCAGCGGCTGCAGCTGGCCCTGGCGCCCCTGATCGCCGCGCGGGCCGAGGAGCTGGCGGCGGCCGATCCGCGCCAGCTCTGGAACGGGGGCGTGGGGGCCGGGATCGCCCAGCTGCGCCATGCTGAGCTCTACTCCCGGTTGTTCAGGAGCTGAGCGAAGCCATGAGCAAGCTGCGCGTGGGTGTCGCCGGCCCGGTGGGCTCCGGCAAGACGGCCCTGGTGGAGGCCCTCTGCCGCCGCCTGCGCCAGCAGCTGCAGCTGGCGGTGGTCACCAACGACATCTACACCCAGGAGGATGCCCAGTTCCTCACCCGCGCGGGGGCTCTGGAGCCCGAACGCATCCGGGGAGTGGAAACGGGGGGGTGTCCCCACACCGCCATCCGTGAAGACTGCTCGATCAACCGGGCCGCCGTGCAGGAGCTGGAGGAGGCCTTCCCCGATCTCGATCTTGTGCTGGTGGAGAGCGGTGGCGACAACCTGGCCGCCAGTTTCAGCCCTGAACTGGTGGACCTCTGCATCTACGTGATCGATGTGGCGGCCGGCGACAAGATCCCCCGCAAGGGTGGCCCGGGCATCACCCGTTCCGATCTGCTGGTGATCAACAAGATCGACCTGGCCGCGATGGTGGGCGCCAGCCTGGAGGTGATGGAGCGCGATACCGAGCGGATGCGCCCCGGACGGCCCTAGTGCTTCACCAATCTGCGCAGTGGCGAGGGGCTGGAAGCGGTGGAGGCGTTTCTGCTTCGTCAATTGCCAGTCGTCACGAATTAACACAATTCGTTGAACATCAGGGGCCATGCCTCGCCTGGGTTCGTGAGATCCGCTTCCGCGCGCTCCACTCGGGCTGCTTCCAGGGGTCCGCCCGGGGGAGGAGATGGGTCAGGTGCCACTGACCAGCCCGGCAAAGTGTGGCGTCGGCTACATGCCGAAGGTTGCCCGCTGGATACCGTCCGCTATGCCGCTGAATCGCAGCGGACCATTCGGCGGTTCTTCCGTAGGAGCTTCTATGACCCCTTCCTTCATGGGCAAAGCCATGGGCAAGACGTCGCTGCGCCTGTTCAGCGGTGCCACGGCTCTGGCCACCTCCCTCACCCTTGTGGCCTGCGGAGGAGGCGATCAGGCCTCCGGGGATTTCGACGGTGAAGTGAAGGTCGGGATCCTTCATTCCCGCTCGGGCACCATGGCCATCTCCGAGAACACGGTGGCCGAAGCCGAGTTGATGGCCATCGATGAGATCAATGCCAAGGGCGGCATCACGATCGATGGCAAGAAGCTCAAGATCGTCCCTGTCGAGGAAGATGGTGCCTCCGATTGGCCCACCTTCGCCGAGAAGGCCAAGAAACTGATCGACCAGGATCAGGTGGCCGTGGTGTTCGGCGGTTGGACCTCCGCCAGCCGCAAGGCCATGCTGCCGGTGTTCGAGGCCAAGGACCACTTCCTCTTCTACCCGATCCAGTACGAAGGGCAGGAGTGCTCCAAGAACATCTTCTACAGCGGCGCTGCCCCCAACCAGCAGGCCGAGCCCGCTGTGGACTGGCTGCTCAAGAACAAGGGCAAGGACTTCTTCCTGGTGGGCTCCGACTACGTGTATCCACGTACGGCCAACACCATCATGAAGGAGCAGCTCAAGGCGATGGGCGGCAACGTGGTGGGTGAGGACTACCTGCCGCTCGGCAACACGGAAGTGGCTCCGATCATCTCCAAGATCAAGCAGGCTCTGCCCAACGGCGGTGTGATCGTCAACACCCTGAACGGCGACAGCAATGTGGCCTTCTTCAAGCAGATGAAGGCGGCAGGGATCACCCCGGCCAACGGCTACTCGATCATGAGCTTCTCGATCGCCGAGGAGGAAGTGGCAGCCATCGGTCCTGAGTATCTCGAGGGCACCTTCGCGGCCTGGAACTTCTTCCAGTCGCTTGACACTCCCGCTTCCAAGGAGTTCACCGAGAACTTCAAGAAGAAGTAGGCGACAACCGCGTCACCAACGACCCGGCGGAATCCGCCTACATGATGGTGTACCTGTGGGCCGCTGCTGCGGAGAAGGCCAACAGCATCGACGACAACAAGGTGCGTGAAGCCCTGATCGGCGTCAGCTTCGACGCTCCCCAGGGCACCGTCACCGTGCAGCCCAACCACCACGTCGAGAAGCGCGTGCTCATCGGTGAGGTGCAGAACGACGGCATGTTCAAGATCGTCGAGGACAAGGGCGTGATCAAGCCCATCGCCTGGAACCAGTTCGTGCCCGAAACCAAGGGCTACACCTGCGACTGGACCCGCACCGACGTGCCCGATCCCGGCAAGTTCAAGATGTGAGCCGCCAGGCGTCGCTGACCCACCACCGGCCCATGGGCCGGTGGTGCTCCGGCGCCGGAAGGGGGAGTCCACTCCCCCTTCCTTTCATGTGTCACTTGTGTCGCTGAAATCCTGCTCCTGACTTCGGCGCTCCCCGCAGAATGCCGAATCCGGAAAACCCAGGCCTCCGCGCTGTTTTCTGTTCCCCTGGGCGCCCCTGCGAGGGCCTATGGATCTCTTCAACGAAACCCTTTTCAACGGCCTCGCCATCGGATCGGTGCTGGTGCTGGCCGCCCTCGGCCTGGCGGTGGTGTTCGGCCTGATGGGCGTGATCAACATGGCCCATGGCGAGCTGATGATGCTCGGGGCCTACACCACCTTCGTGGTGCAGAACCTGTTCAAGAACGGCCCGCTGGAAGCCCTCTTCCCGCTGTACATCATCCTGGCGATCCCCGCCGCCTTCGTGGTGAGCGGTCTGGTCGGATTGCTGCTGGAGAAGACGGTGATCCGACGTCTCTACGGCCGACCGCTGGAAACCCTGCTCGCCACCTGGGGCGTGAGCCTGATCCTGCAGCAGTTCGTGCGCTCGGTGAGCAGCGCCTTCGCCATCGGCCTGGTGGTGGCGGTGGCGGTGGGTCTGCTGGTGCCCAAGCTCACCCCCCGCTCCTGGTGGCAGCAGCGCTGGACACCGTTGCTGGGCGTGGGCAGCTGGATCGTGGCGACGCTGGCCGGTGTGGTGCTCGCCAGTGTGCTCGGCGGCGTGAGGGTGCTCGATCAGCCCTGGTTCAGCGCCCGCAACATCGACGTGACCGCACCGGTGTGGCTTCGCGGTTCCCTGCAGGTCGGGGCGCTCACCATGCCGGTGGCCCGGCTGTTCATCATCGCCCTCACGATCGTGTCACTGGCGGCGGTCACCTGGTTTCTCCAGAAGAGTGTCTGGGGGATCCGGATCCGTGCCGTGACCCAGAACCGGCCGATGAGCGATTGCCTCGGCATCCCCACCGAAACCGTGGACGCCCTCACCTTCCTGGTGGGCTCGGGCCTGGCCGGCGTGGCAGGGGTTGCTGTCACCCTGCTGGGCTCGGTGGGCCCGAATCTGGGCGGCAACTACATCGTGGACTGCTTCATGGTGGTGGTGCTCGGCGGGGTGGGCAAGCTGCTCGGCACCGTGGTGGCTGCGCTGGGGATCGGCGTGCTCAGCTACGTGATCGGCTCGGGTTCCCTGCTGCTGGTGTGGCCGGCCATGCCCGAGGGGCTCAACGCCCTGGTCACCTTCTTCGCCACCACCTCGATGGCGAAGGTGCTCGTGTTCGCCGTGATCGTGGTGTTCCTGCAGTTCAGGCCAGCCGGCCTGTTCCCGCAGAAGGGACGCATGGTGGAGGCCTGATCCATGTCACGCCTGCGTCAATGGTTGCCCTGGCTGCTGATCATCGCGGCCGGCCTCATCCTTCCGGCCGTGTTGCCGCCCTTCCGGCTCAACCTGCTCGGCCGGTTTCTCTCCCTCGGCATCGTGGCCCTGGGGATCGACCTGATCTGGGGCTTCACCGGCATGCTCAGTCTCGGTCAGGGGATTTTCTTCGCCCTCGGGGGCTATGCCATCGGCATGTACCTCCAGCTCAAGAGCCTGGCGCCTGGCCAGCTGCCCGAGTTCTTCGGCCTCTACGGCGTTCAGGAACTGCCGGCCTTCTGGAAGCCGTTCGGCTCACCCCTGTTCACCTTCTTCTGCATCTGGGTGCTGCCGGCCCTGGTGGCCGGGGTGCTGGGCTACCTGGTGTTCCGCAACCGCATCAAGGGGGTCTATTTCTCGATCCTCACCCAGGCCTCCCTCCTGGTGTTCTTCAACTTCTTCAACGGCCAGCAGAAGCTGATCAACGGCACCAACGGCCTCAAGACCGACACGGCCCGCATCTTCGGCCAGCTGGTGGGTAGTGACGGCATGCAGCGTTGGCTGTTCTGGGTCACCCTGCTGCTGGTGGTGGCCTCCTGGCTGCTGTGCCGCTGGCTCACCCGCGGGCGCTTCGGCGATGCGCTGATCGCCATCCGCGATGACGAACCGCGCCTGCGCTTCACCGGCTACAACCCCACGGCCTACAAGACCGTGGTGTTCGCCATCGCCGGGGCCCTGGCCGGGGTGAGCGGGGCCCTCTACACCGTGCAGTCCGGCATCATCTCGCCCCAGTTCATGGCGGTGCCCTTCTCGATCGAGATGGTGATCTGGGTGGCGGTGGGCGGCCGGGGCACGTTGATCGGCGCCGTTCTCGGTGCCGTCCTGATCAACTACGCCAAGAGCCTGGTGAGCGAGCAGCTGCCTGAAACCTGGCTGTTCATCCAGGGCGGCCTCTTCCTGCTGGTGGTCACCGCCCTGCCCGATGGGTTGGTGGGCTGGTGGCGTCAGGGAGGTCCGCGCCATCTCCAGGCCATGGTGGGCTGGCCGCCGCTGGCGCCCACCTACCCAAGCCTCGATCTCGATCCGGCAGTGCAGGCCGAAAAGCAGGACCTGCAAGGAGGTGGGTCATGACCGTGTCACCGCTGCTCGAACTGCGCGGGGTGAGTGTGAGCTTCGATGGCTTCTGGGCCCTCAGCGACCTCAACCTCGCCCTCGCTCCCGGTGAACTGCGCGCCGTGATCGGCCCGAACGGCGCCGGCAAGACCACCTTCCTCGATGTGATCACCGGCAAGGTGAAACCCACAAGGGGAGATGTCCACTTTCGTGGTCAGTCGTTGCTGGGCATCAGCGAACACAAGATCGCCAGGCTGGGCATCGGGCGCAAGTTCCAGACCCCGCGCGTCTACCAGAACCTCACGCCGCGCCGCAATCTGGAGCTGGCCGTGAGCCGGCGGTCGTCCCCCTTTGATCTGCTCTTCGGCCGGCTGGATTCCACCGCCCGGGATCGGGTGCAGCATCTCCTGGGGGTGGTGGGGCTCGAGCCCCATGCCAACCAGCGGGCCGGGGGCCTCTCCCACGGCCAGAAGCAGTGGCTGGAAATCGCCATGCTGGTGGCGCAGGATCCGCAGCTGCTGCTGGTGGATGAGCCGGTGGCCGGCCTCACCGACGAGGAAACCAAGCTCACGGCCGATCTGCTCAAGCAGCTCTCCGGGGATCACACCGTGCTCGTGATCGAGCACGACATGGAGTTCATCCGCGATCTGCAGGCGCCGGTCACGGTGCTCCATGAAGGCCACGTGCTCTGCGAGGGCACCATGGATCAGGTGCAGAGCGATCCGCGGGTGATCGAGGTGTATCTCGGCAGCGAATCCGAGGGTGAATTCAACTGACTTCCAAGCCGATGACCGTCACCAGCCCCCTGCAGGAAGCGCCCGATCCCGTCACCGACACGGTGCTCGAAGTTCAGGGCCTCAATGTGTACTACGGCGAGAGCCACATCCTCCGCAGTGTGGATCTGAGCGTGCGCTCCGGCCAGATGGTGTGTCTGATCGGGCGCAACGGCGTCGGCAAGACCACCCTGCTCAAGACCGTGGTGGGCCTGCTGCGTCAGCGCAGCGGGCGCGTGGAGCTGCAGGGGCGCGACATCTCCGCCCTGCCGCCCCACGGGCGGGCTCGCAGCGGCATCGCCTACGTGCCCCAGGGGCGGGAGATCATTCCGCGCCTCACGGTGCGTGAGAATCTACTGCTGGGGCTGGAAGCGCTGCCGGGCGGCCTGGGCCGCAACCGCCACATCGACCCGGTGGTGTTCGAGCTGTTTCCCGTGCTCGAGAAGTTTCTCAACCGCCAGGGGGGCGACCTCTCCGGGGGTCAGCAGCAGCAGCTCGCCATTGCCCGGGCCCTGCTCGGCAAGCCGAAGCTGCTGCTGCTGGATGAGCCCACCGAGGGCATTCAGCCGTCGGTGGTGCTCGACATCGAGCGGGCCGTGCGCCGGATCATCGCCACCACCGGCGTGAGCGTGTTGCTGGTGGAGCAGCACCTGCACTTCGTGCGCCAGGCCGACTGGTACTACGCGATGCAGAAGGGTGGGGTGGTGGCCAGTGGCCCCACCGCTGAGCTGAGCAAGGATGTGGTGGAGCGTTTCCTGAGCGTCTGAGTTCCCTGGGCCCGAGGCTCAACCGTCCAGCAGGGCCCTCCAGAACCGTTCGGCTCCGTCCACCGGCGGCAGGCGCTGGTCCTGCAGCTGTTCGATGGGGCGGCAGCCCAGGCTGTTCAGCAGCAGAGCTCCCTGGCTCGCGAGCAGATCCTCGACGCCCAGGGGAGCTTCCTCGGCGATGCCCAGAGCGAGGGCCTGCCCCCGCATCACACCGGGCAGACAGCCACTGGAGAGCGGTGGCGTCAGCCACCGGCCGCCACGGAGCACCAGGAGATTGGCGGCGGTGCCGCAGCTGAGGCCCCCGCTGCTGCTGGCCAGCAGGGCGTCGTGAGCGCCGGCGGCTTCGGCCTGGCGGCGCGCCTGGATGGCGCTGCCGTAGGCGAAGGTCTTGCACCGGCTCAGCAGGCTGGTGCTGCAGCGGCGTTCGGTGGGGCTTACGATCGTGCGCACCGGGGTGAAGCAGGCCTCGGCCGGGCTGAGCACCAGCCAGCAGCGGTGCCGGCAGGCGGCCGGGATCGCCAGACCGCGGCTGGCCCCAGCCCCGGCCTCGCCCCGACTCCAGTTCAGGCGCAGGGCCGCGTTGATCCCGCCGCTGCGGCGGATGGCGGTGGCGATCGTGGGTTCCAGTTGCGCCTGGGTGGGTGGAGCCTCCATCCCCAGCAGGGCGGCGCCCTGGTGCCAGCGCTCGAGGTGCTGCCGCAGCAGCTGGGCCCGGCCAGCCTCCACCCACAGCGTCTCGAACAGCCCATCGGCGAGCAGCAGCCCCCGGTCGTGCAGCGGCACGCCCAGGTCGCCTGGCGGTCCCCAGCGTTCAGGCCCCTCCGGCGTCCCGATCCAGGCGATGGCTCTGGCGCTGCTCATGCCAGGGCGTCGAGCAGTGGATCCAGTTTCCAGCCCATCTCCTCGGCTTCATCGTCCGGATCGGAGTCGGCCACGATCCCGCAGCCGGCGTGGGCCCGCAGGCGGGCTCCCCGCACCAGCAGCGAGCGGATCAGGATGTTGCTGTCCAGGCTGCCGTCCGGTCCCAGCCGGAACAGGGAGCCGCAGTAGGGCCCCCGCGGCACCGGCTCCAGGGCGTTGAGGCGGGCGCAGGCCCGCACCTTCGGGGCTCCGGTGATCGAGCCGCCGGGCCAGCAGGCCTTCAGCAGCGTCACCACGTCCTGCCCCGCCGCCAGCTCTCCCTCCACCACCGAGGTGAGGTGGTGCACCTGGGGATAGCTCTCCAGCCCCACGAGCTGGGGAACCCGGATCGAGCCGGGCCTGCAGACCCGGCCAAGGTCGTTGCGCAGCAGATCCACGATCATCACGTTCTCGGCGCGGTCCTTGGCACTGGTGATCAGTGCGGCGGCGGCCTCCGCGTCGGTTTCCGGTTCGCCGTGGCGGGGCCGGGTGCCCTTGATCGGCCGGGTCTGCACCAGGCCCGTCGGCATCAGCTGCAGAAACCGCTCCGGGGAGGTGGACAGCACGGCCTGGAGGGGGGCTCCGCCCCCGGCGCGGCCGATGGCCAGACCACCGAACGGCGCCGGGCAATGGCGGCGCAGCCGCAGGTGGAGGGCCACCAGGGCTTCGGCGCTGGGACCCTCAGGCAGCAGCTGTTCGCAGCAGGCCGTGAGGTTGGCCTGGAAGAGATCGCCGCCAGCGATCAAGGCCTGCACCTGGCGCACCTGGTCGGCGAACTGCCGGCGGTCGGTGTGCCACCGCCAGCCGTCCCGTGGCGCCGCCAGGCGGGCAGGCCAGGGGGGTGCGGGGTCGGCCGGCGTTTCCAGCAGGGCGGCGAAGCGGGCGAGGCTGGTGGGGTTCCGCCCCTGCAGTTCCAGCCGCTCCCGTCTTCGGTCGATCACTACCAGGGGGTCGGCCCGCACGGCCCAGAGCACGGCCATGTCCGGGCGCCGCCAGTGCTCGGCGGGTTCCACCCAGGCCCCCGCCTCGTAGCTGAGCCAACCCAGCCAGGTGTCCCCCTCGGTCCTCGCCTGAAGCGCCAGCTCCGCCAGCAGCGCGAAGGGATCGCGGGCGCCGGGATCGCCCGGCAGTCCATGGCAGCAGCGCTGCTCCGCCGGAGCCACCGCCAGGAAGCTCCGACCGGCCAGGGGCGAATCGGTGGCCCCCTGGCTGTCGAGCCACACCAGGCCCTCGGCGCCCAGGGCGCCCACCAGACGCTCCACCACCTGCTCCGGAGGGCGCCATGGAAGCGGCCGGTGCAGCAGTGGCGGTGAGGCTGGCGGCGGCTCCGGCATGGGCGGGCCCGGCGGTTCCGGCTCCCAGGGCCGCACCGAAGCCCTCATCGACCCACCAGATCGGCCCGCCCCGCTTCGATCAGGGCCGCATCCCGGATGCGGCAGCTGTCGCAGACGCCACAGGGCCGATCACCGCCGCTGTAGCAGCTCGAGGTGCTGGCGATCGGCACACCCAGTCGCAGGGCCTCGGTCACGATCCGGGTCTTGCTCCACTGCACCAGCGGCGCCCACAGGCGCACCCCGCGCCCCTCGCGGCCGGCCTTGCTGGCCAGGTCGGCCAGGGTCTGGAAGGCCTCCAGATAGTCGGGCCGGCAGTCGGGGTAGCCCGAGTAGTCCACGGCATTCACCCCCAGCACCAGCCGACCGGCGCCGCGGGCCTCGGCCAGGCTCAGCCCCAGGGCGATGAACACCGTGTTGCGACCCGGCACGTAGGTGCTGGGGATCACTCCCTCGGCGGTCCCGTCCTGGGGCACCGGCAGGGCGGGGTCGGTGAGGGCCGACCCACCCCAGGCCGCCAGGTTCACCGCGATGGTGTGGTGTTCCGCCAGGTTCAGCGCCCCGGCGATGGCGTTGGCCGCCAGGAGCTCCCGGCGGTGGCGCTGGCCGTAGTCGAAGGAGAGGCCGATCACCCGGTGGCCAGCCTCGATGGCCAGGGCGGCGGCCGTGGCGGAGTCCAGTCCGCCCGAGAGCAGCGCGATCGTGGTGGGGGGAGTGGTGGCCATGGCTCAGCGGATCGCCAGCCACTTGTGGCTCTGCAGGCTCAGGCGCCAGTCGGCATGGCTGCGCACGAAATCGAGGGCCAGGCGCTGCCCCTCGGTGCTCTCCCAGCCCGGCTGCAGCAGCAGCGCCGGATGGTTCCCCGAGGCGTTGGCCTGGCGTGCCATGGCCAGGGCGAAGTCCAGGTCGTCGTGGCTGTGCACGACCACCTTCAGTTCGTTGCAGAGGCGGATGAGGTCGTCCCGGGGTGGCTGATGCCGTTTGGGAGACAGCACGATCCAGTCCACCTGGCCCCGCAGGGGCTCCACGCCGCTGGTCTCCAGATGGAGGCGGAGCCCGTGCGACCGGAGCAGGGCGCAGAGGGCGGTGAGATCGTGATGAAGCGGTTCTCCGCCGGTGATCACCACGAAGCCCGCACCGGCCTGGCGGGCTGCCAGGGCTGCGTCCGCCAGCCCGGACAGGCTCCATTCCGCATGGCCGGCCATGGGCCAGGAGTGCTTGGTGTCGCACCAGCTGCAGCCGACACGGCAACCGGCCAGCCGGATGAAGAAGGCGCTCTGGCCGGTGTGCAGGCCCTCCCCCTGGAGGGAATGAAAGGCTTCCACCACCGGCAGCGCGCCAGGGTTCCGGGGTGGCATCGACTCCGTGGGAACGGTGCTGCCTTGAGCGCTGCTGCCCTGCACGCCTTCCTGCATCGCTGTTCCAGCGTAGGTAGGAGCCCAGAGGCCCGGGGACAAGACCAGGCCGCTCCACCCCCTGGCGGAACTGTTCAACCTGGACCCAATCAGGAAGCGTCCCTTTCCGGATGCCAAGCCTGGACGGACTTGCCAGGATGCAGCGCATGCGTGGGCGCCCTGAGCCCGAGCCGCCACCGGGAAGAGATGCATTGATGGACCGAACCGACCTCCAGCGCCTGGCGAGGTATGGACTGCTGCGCCCCCTGCTGCGTCAGGTGATCCTCGAGGAGGTGCTGGCGGATGTGCCCGTCGAGGCCGAGGAGGCCGAGGCCGCCAAAGCCCAATTCCTCGAGGACCATGACATCTCGAGCCAGGAAGAACTGCAGCAGGTCCAGCGGTCCTTCTGCCTTTCCGAGCAGGACATTGAGTATCAGGCTCTGTACCCGGTGAAAGTGTGGAAATACTGCCACGAACATTTTTCGTCCAAGGCCGAATCTCGCTTCCTGGCCCGCAAGTCCAGCCTGGATCAGGTTGTGTACAGCTTGCTTCGCACGCAAAATGCGGATCTGGCGCGGGAGCTGTATCTCCAGGTGAGCGAGGGAGAAGCCAGCTTCGATGTGCTTGCCGCTGCCCATGCAGAGGGGCCGGAGCGCGATACCCGTGGCATTGTCGGGCCGGTGCCCCTGTCCCAGGGTCATCCTTCCCTCGTTGAACGCCTACAGACGGCCAGCCCCGGTAACGTGATCGAGCCTTTCCCGATCGGTGACTGGTGGCTTCTGGTTCGTGTCGAGAGGCTGATTCCAGCCTGTTTCGATGAAGAAGCCGAGAATTCGATGATCCAGGAAATGCTCGACGAGTGGCTCGAGCAGGAGGTGGATGCACGCATGGACCAGTTGTTCTCCTCCCTGGCCTCCCCGCCCTCCCCGGCCAGCGTCAGCGCCCGTTCCGAAGCCGGCCCATCGTCCACAAGCAGCGCCTCCCACAGCGCCCCGCAAAGCGCCTCCGAGACGGTCGAAGTCTGATGCAGTCCACCCACGACATCGCTCCTCTGTTCAGTCACCCGGCGTTCGCCGGCCTTTCCAGGCGCAGCTGCGACCAGCTCGAGCAGAGTCTTGAGGCAAGGCGGTTCGATGTCGGGGCGCCGCTGTGTCATGACCATCTGATCCCTTCCGAGGTGCTGATGGTGGTGTCAGGCTCCGCGCGGCTGTTGGTGCGGGATGGCGGCAAGCTGCGCACAGCCGAGAAACTCGGGCCCGGTGATCTCGTGGGTCTGGCCTCCCTGCTCCGGGCCAATCCCTGTGAGGAGGTGAGTGCGGCCACCGCGGTGGAAGCGCTGGCGTTGCCCGATCACCTGGTGCTCGACCTGCTCAAGCGGGAGGAGTCCTTCGCCAGCTGGTGCGGTTCCCACCTGTTCAAGGCTGAACTGCTCAGCCTGCTGGCTCTGCTCCTGGAGAAGCAGGCTCAGGCTGGCCCTTCCCTGCTGGAGCTGAGGGACCAGGTGCTGGCCGAGGCCCAGCTGGTTGCCCCCACCGCGGCAGCGTTGCAAGCCCTCGCCAGCGACCAGATCCTGTTCGCTGCCAGCCAGAATCTGCCCGACCATCCCCTCGGAGCCCGCCTCGATCCGCGCCAGGGTGTGCCCAGTGCCAGGCCGCCCCTGGCTGCACGCCTGATCGCCCTGCCCGAGGCGCCGCTGGCCCTGCTGGGCTCATCCGGCCCCTCCATCGGAACCGAGGTTCTCGAGGCCGAACTCGCCGACGAGCAGGAGGACGGCCAGGGCGCGCGCGGGCCTCTGGCGACCCGCATCGACCTGGGCCAGCGCCAGCGGGCTGAACTGCGGCTGCTCCGGGGTCAGGGACCGCTCGAGGAAACGCTCGCCTGCTTCCAGATGCTGGCGGCCGAGCTCGAACTGCCGTTCCGCCGGGACTCGGTGGAGAAGATCCTGCGGGACGTGCTGCGGAGGGGCCAGACCCCCGATCTCCAGTTGTGCGGCAGCATCGCCGCCATGATGGGGCTGCACGTCAGCGGCGTGCGGATCCCCGCAAGGGACGGCACCCGTCTGCAGGTGCCGTCGATGGTGCCCTGGAAAGGCGGATTCGCCCTGGTGCGGGCCGCCGATTCCCGCGGCATGGTGCTGGCTTCGCCGCGCGAGGGCTGGGTGGAGCTCACGCCCTCCCAGATCGAGGAAGCCTTTCCCGAAGGGATCGAGCTCCTGCTGATGGAACGCAGCAGCACGACTCCCGATCAGCGCTTCAGCTTCAACTGGTTCTGGCCCTCGTTGAAGCGCTACCGCGGCTTGTTGCTGCAGGTGCTGGTGGCCTCCTTCGTGGTGCAGCTGTTCAGTCTGGCCAACCCCCTGCTGATCCAGGTGATCATCGACAAGGTGATTGCCCAGCGCAGCCTCGACACGTTGCAGGTGCTCGGGTTCGCCCTTGTGGTGGTGACGCTGCTGGAGGGGCTGATCGGAGCGCTGCGCACGTTCCTGTTCACCGAGACCACCAACCGCATTGATCTGCGCCTTGGGGCCGAGGTGATTGACCATCTGCTGCGGCTCCCGCTCGGTTACTTCGATCGAAGGCCGGTGGGTGAGCTCGGCACCCGGGTGGCCGAGCTGGAGAACATCCGGGAATTCCTCACGGGTCAGGCCCTCACCACGCTGCTGGATACCGCCTTCTCCGTGATCTACATCGTGGTGATGTTGCTCTACAGCTGGCTGCTCTCCCTGATCGCTCTCTGTGTGCTGCCCATCCAGGTGGGGCTGACGATTCTCGGGGCTCCCCTCTTCCGTCGCCAGTACCGTGATGCCGCCCATGAAAATGCCCGCACCCAGAGCCATCTTGTGGAGGTGCTGACGGGAATTCAGACCGTGAAGGCACAGAACGTTGAAATGATCAGCCGCTGGAAGTGGCAGGATCTCTACTCCCGCTATATCTCCCGCAGTTTCGAGAAGACCATCACCGGCACGGCACTGGTGGAGACCTCCCAGGTGCTCCAGAAGCTCTCCCAGCTGCTCGTGCTTTGGGTGGGTGCAAGCCTGGTGCTGAAGGGCGAGATGACCCTGGGCCAGCTGATCGCTTTCCGCATCATCTCGGGCTATGTGACCCAACCCCTGCTCAGGCTTTCCTCCATCTGGCAGAACATTCAGGAGCTGAAGGTTTCATTCGAGCGCCTGGCCGATGTTGTTGATACACCCGAAGAGTCCAACGAAGCTGACAAGCAGAAAATCCCTCTTCCGCCCATTGTTGGTGATGTTGAGTTCAGGGATGTGAGTTTTGCTTTTGAGCCGGATTCCCCTTTGGTGCTCAAAGAAGTCAATCTCAAAATTCCTGCCGGAACATTCGTTGGAGTGGTGGGCCAGAGTGGAAGTGGAAAGAGCACACTGATGAAATTGCTCACCCGCCTCTACTCTCCCACTAACGGCAAAATTCTGATCGACAATTACGATATCGACAAAGTAGAACTCTATTCCTTGCGGCGGCAGATCGGCATTGTGCCTCAGGAGCCGCTGCTGTTCTCCGGCTCCGTCGCTGAAAACATCGCCCTCACCGACCCCGACGCCACCAGTGACGCGATCGTGGAGGCCGCCAAAATGGCGTGTGCTCACGACTTCATCATGGAACTCCCCGGTGGGTACAGCGCCAATGTCGGAGAACGGGGGGCCAGCCTCTCCGGCGGACAGCGCCAGCGTCTGGCACTGGCGAGAACGCTGCTTTCACGACCCAAGCTCCTGGTGCTCGATGAGGCCACAAGCGCCCTCGATTACGATACAGAAAGAAAGGTCTGTAATAATCTTCTGGAGAACCTTCGCCATTGCACGGTTTTCTTCATCACCCACCGCCTGTCAACGATTCGCCGCGCTGATCGCATTGTGATGTTGCAGGAGGGTGCCGTTGTTGAGTGCGGAACTCATGATGAACTGATCCAGCGCAAGGAGCGTTACTTCGCTCTTTATCGCCAGCAAGAGGCTGTTTGATATGACGCCCAATTCCAAGCGCTCCTCCTCCATTGTCAAGGCCGCCCAGAACGCCATCGAGCGGCGTGTCCAGACCGGCCAGGAGGCCATGGCTCTCCAGCAGTCCAGGTTCCTGGCGCGCACCATCACCTGGACCCTGATCGGCACGACCGGTTTTGCCTTGGCATGGCTTGCCCTGGCCAAGACTGATGAGGTGGTGATTGCCCCCGGCAAGCTGCAGCCGATTGGCGATGTTCAAACGGTCCAGATGCCCGTCGGCGGCGTGCTGGACACCATGCTGGTCAAGGAGGGTCAGCAGGTGAAGAAAGGAGAGGTGCTTCTGCGCCTTGACAATGAAACCACCCTTGACAGGCGCAACAGCCTTCGTGAATCGATCCGGGCCAAGGAAGAGCAGCTCTCACTCAAGAGGTTGGAGCTTCGGCGGTATCTCAGCCTGAATGACACCGAGCAACAAGTTCTGACAAGAAATCTGAATCTCGAAAAGCAGATCCTCGAGCGGCTGGCTTCGCTTCAGGAGGTGGGTGCTGTGCCAGAGCTCCAGTATCTTCAGCAGAGAAACCAGGTGCGAGAAGTCGAAGGCGAACTTCAAAAGGTCCAAGTCGACCGCTTCAGGCAGAAGGCCATCCTTGAACAGTCTGTGGCTGAACTTCAAAGCGAGCTCTCTGACCTGCGCAGCAAGCTGACGGAATTGAAGGTGAATATCCGGTATCAGGATATTCGTTCGCCTGTTGATGGCATCGTGTTCGATCTCAAGCCCACAGGTACCGGCTTTGTGGCTCAGGGAAGTGAGCCAGTGATGAAGATCGTGCCGTTCAGTGCCTTGGAAGCCAAGGTTGAGATCGACAGCAGCGACATCGGCTTTGTGCGCGTCGGCAAGCCCGTGGATATCAGCATTGACTCGTTCCCGGCCACGGACTTCGGCGTGGTGGAGGGCACGTTGTCGTCCATCGGCTCTGATGCCCTGCCTCCTGAGGATCAGAAGCCCACTTATCGTTTTCCTGCCACGATCCAGCTCAATTCCCAGCAGCTCAAACTTAAGTCAGGCCAGCAGCTTCCCCTGCAGGTGGGCATGTCGCTCACGGCCAACATCAAACTGCGCAAGGTGACTTACCTTCAGCTGCTTCTCGGTGAGTTCAAGAGCAAGACCGACTCGCTCAAGCGGCTCTGACCCTGGGGACCACCTCCTGGGCGACAGCCCAGAGCCCAGGTGGCTCCGCAGCGCCGCGGTGACTCAGCAGTGGGTCACACAGTCCAGATCGGTTGTGCGGGAGGGAGCCTGGGAAAGCCTCCGCTGCTGGGCCGCCTCCACCAGACCCCGGAACAGGGGGTGAGGTTTGCCGGGCCTGGAGAGAAATTCCGGGTGGTACTGGCAGGCGGTGAAGAAGGGATGGTCCGCGAGTTCGATCAGCTCCACGAGCCGGCCATCGGGCGATGAACCGCTGATCCGGTAGCCCGAATCGAGGAAGCGGTTGCGGTAGGCGTTGTTGAATTCGTATCGGTGGCGATGCCGCTCATACACCACCTCCTCGCCGTAGAGGCGCTGGCCCAGGGTTCCCGGTGTGAGGCGACAGGGGTAGACCCCCAGGCGCATCGTGCCGCCCAGGTCCACCACGTCCTGCTGTTCCGGCAGCAGGTGAATCACCGGGTGCGGCGAATCGGCGTCCAGCTCAGCACTGGTGGCGCCGGCGAGGCCGGCGATGTTGCGGGCCCACTCGATCACGGCGCACTGCATGCCGAGGCAGAGCCCCAGGAAGGGCACCCGCTGCTCGCGGGCCCAGCGGATCGCCTCCACCTTGCCGTCCACCCCCCGGTTGCCGAAGCCACCCGGCACCACCACTGCATCCATGCCGTGCAGCAGCACGTCGGCGCCGAGGGTTTCGATCTGTTCGGCGCAGATCCAGTGCAGATCGAGGGAGGCGTCCTGCTCCAGGCAGGCGTGGCGCAAGGCCTCCACCACCGAGAGGTAGGCATCGTTCAACTGCACGTACTTGCCCACCAGGGCCACCTTCACCGCCGGACCGGGATGGCGCAGCTTGGTCACCAGCTCCTGCCAGCGCATCATGTCGCTGTCGTGATCAGGAAGGTTGAGCACGCTGAGCACCTCACGGCAGAGGCCCTCCTGCTCCATGGCCAGGGGCACCGCGTAGATGCTGTCCGCATCGAGGGCCTGGATCACGGCCCGCTGGGGCACGCCGCAGAAGCCGCCGATCTTGCCCTTGAGGTCGCCGCTGATCTCCCGGTCGCTGCGGCACACCAGCACGTCGGGCTGGATGCCGATCGAGCGCAGCTCCTTCACCGAGTGCTGGGTGGGCTTGGTCTTCAGTTCCCCCGAGGTGCCGATGTAGGGCAGCAGGGTCACGTGCACGTAGGCCAGGTCCTGGCGGCCCACATCCCCCCGGAATTCCCGGATCGCCTCCAGGAAGGGCAGCGACTCGATATCCCCCACGGTGCCGCCGATCTCGCCGATCACCACATCGGCCCCGGAGTTGGCCGCCACCCGGTGGATGCGTTCACGGATCTCGCCGGTGATGTGGGGGATCACCTGCACGGTGCCGCCGTTGTAGTCGCCGCGGCGCTCCTTGTTGATCACCGCCTGGTAGATCGAGCCGGTGGTCACGCTGTTCAGGCGTGACATGGCGGTGTCGGTGAAGCGCTCGTAGTGGCCGAGGTCGAGGTCGGTCTCGGCGCCGTCCTCGGTGACGAACACCTCACCGTGCTGGAACGGGCTCATCGTGCCCGGATCCACGTTCAGATAGGGGTCCAGCTTGAGGATCGAGACGCTGTAGCCGCGGCTCTTGAGCAACCGTCCCAGGCTGGCCGCCACGATGCCCTTGCCGATGCTCGACACCACGCCCCCGGTCACGAACACGAACTTGGTGGCGTGTCCGGCGGGAGCGCTGTTCGAGGGCATGGGGGATCTGGCTGACCCTTCAATCTACCGAGGGCGATCCGTTCACCCTGTACCGGGGATGCCGGGGAGGGTGTCGGGGAGGGTGCCGGGGGCGCTCAGTCCTCCAGGAGGCTGCGCAGCATCCAGGCGGTCTTCTCGTGGATCTGAAGGCGCTGAGTGAGCAGGTCGGCGGTGGGCTGGTCGTTGGCGTCCTCGGCCAGCGCGATCACGCCGCGGATGGTGCGGGCCACGGCCTCATGGCCCTGAACCAGCTCGCGCACCATCTCCATGGCGGCGGGGATGCCGTGGGTTTCGGGGATGGAGGAGAGACCGCTGTAGGTGCTGCCGCCGAAGGGGGCGGGGCAGCCGAGGGCACGGATGCGCTCGGCGATCTCGTCGAGGGCGGTCCAGAGCTCGGTGTACTGCTCCATGAACATCAGGTGGAGCGTGTTGAACATCGGGCCCGTGACGTTCCAGTGGAAGCCATGGGTCTTGGCGTAGAGCACCGTGCTGTCGGCGAGCACGCGGCCGAGGCCTTCGGCGATCTGCTGGCGCTGGGCCTCAGGGATGCCGATGTCGATCGGGGGGGCGGAGATGGCCATGCTTGCTAAGGCGTACTGAGTCCGTTTTAGCTCATCGGGGTGGGGTGGCGCTCAGGGGCGATCCAGGCTGTCGAGGTAATCGCGCACGCGGCAGCGGTTCTGGGGCTGACGCAGCTTCAGCAGCGCCCGTGATTCGATCTGCCGTACCCGCTCCCGCGACAACTGCAGCTGTTCACCGATCTCGGCCAGGGTGCGGGGGGTGTCGTCGTCCAGCCCGAAGCGCTGCCGGATCACGGTGGCCTCGCGGGCGCTCAGCTCATCCAGCAGCGCCTCCAGATCGGCATGGAGCTGCTGGCGGGTGAGGGTCTGCTCCGGGGTGGCGTGGTCGTCCTCCAGCAGATCCACCAGTGGGGTGTCGGCGTTGGCGCCCACCCTTCCCTCCAGCGACACGGGCCGGGGAATGTGGGCGAGGGTGCTGCGCAGGCGGGCTTCGTCCAGCCCCACGGCCCTGGCCAGTTCCGCCAGGGTGGGCTGGCGGCCGTGCTCACGGGTGAGCTCGCCCTGACAGGTGCGGATGCGGTTGAGGGTTTCGGTCACATGCACCGGCAGGCGGATGGTGCGGCTCTGGCTGGCCAGGGCGCGGGTGATGCCCTGCCGGATCCACCAGTAGGCGTAGGTGCTGAAGCGGAAGCCCCGGCGCGGGTCATAGCGCTCCACCGCCCGCTCCAGGCCCAGGGTGCCCTCCTGGATCAGATCGAGCAGGTCGAGTCCCCGGCGCTGGTATTTCTTGGCCACGGCCACCACCAGGCGCAGGTTGGCCTGCAGCATCCGTTCCTTGGCCCGGCGGCCCCGGTGCAGGGCCTGGCGCAGGTCCGCGGGCGGCACACCGCAGCGGCCGGCCCAGGCGGTGAGTTCGCCATCGCCCCGCTGCCGCAGCAGTTCCTCCCGCTCCTGCACCAGGCGCGCCAGCAGGATCTCCTCCTCCTGGCGCAGCAGATCCACCCGCCCGATCTCCCGCAGGTAGAGCCTGATCGGATCGCTGGAGGCACCAGCCTGGCCGGTGGCGGCAGCTTTGGTGGGTGGGGCGTGGGTCAAGACCTGGAGCCGGACTGTCACCACCGTTGTCATCGGGGCGACGCAGGGGCCTGATTCGGCCGCTTTGCTTCGGTTTTCGGTGTCCGCGGTTCGGGCCGCTGAGCCTTAGCGATCAGGCCTCCTCCACCCAGGTGCTGGCCACGTGGAGCTCCTCGAGCTGCTGCGGACTCACGCCGGCGGGCGCCTGGGTCATCAGGCAGCGGGCCTGCTGGGTTTTTGGGAAGGCGATCGTGTCGCGGATCGACTCCTCTCCGGCCAGCAGCATCACGATCCGATCAACGCCGAAGGCCAGGCCCCCATGGGGCGGTGCGCCCATGTCGAGGGCCTCCATCAGGAACCCGAACTGGGCCTCGGCCTCCTCCAGCGGCAGGCCGATGGTCTGCAGCACCTGGCGCTGCAGGGCCGAGTCGTGGATGCGCAGCGAGCCGCCGCCCAGCTCCAGGCCGTTGAGCACCAGGTCGTAGGCCTGGGCGCGGGCGGTGGGCAGGGTGTCGGCCCAGGCGGCCGGATCGGCGCCGAGGTCGCCTGGGTTGGGGGCGCAGAAGGGGTGGTGCAGGGCTTCGAGGCGGTTCTCCTCGGCGTTGAACTCGAACATCGGGAAATCCACCACCCAGAGGAAGTTCCAGCGATCGTTGGCGCTGTCGGGCTGCACCATCCCCAGCTCCCGGGCCAGGTACTGGCGCACCCGATCCAGCGCCTTGTTCACGGTGGCGGTGTCGCCGGCGCCGAACAGCAGCAGGGTGCCGGCCTCGGCGCCAGTGCGGGCCAGCAGTTCGGCCTTCTTGTCATCTGTGAGGTTGTCCCTGATGGCGCCGATCGTGTCGATCTCGCCGCCTTCGCGCACGCGGATGAAGGCCAGGCCGCCGGCGCCGGCCTTCTGGGCTTCGCTGAACACATCCCCGCCCGGCTTGATGCGCACGTTGCTCACCGCGTCGTTGCCGCCGGGTACGGCGATGCACTTCACCGCGCCGCCGGCGGCGACGGCCCCGCTGAACACCTTGAAGCCCATGTCCGCCACCAGATCGCTCACGGTCACCAGCTCCATGCCGTAGCGGGTGTCGGGCCGGTCAGTGCCGTAGCGCTCCATCGCCTCCTGCCAGGTGAGGCGCGGGAAGGGGCGGGGCAGCTCCACGCCCTTCACGGCCTTCCAGATGTGGGCGATCAGGGCCTCGTTGAGCTCCAGGATCTGCTCCTGATCCATGAAGCTCATCTCCATGTCCAGCTGGGTGAACTCCGGCTGGCGGTCGGCGCGCAGGTCCTCGTCGCGGAAGCAGCGGGCCACCTGGTAGTAGCGCTCGATGCCGCCCACCATCAGCAGCTGCTTGAACAGCTGGGGCGACTGGGGCAGGGCAAACCACTCGCCGCCGCACACCCGGCTGGGCACCAGGTAGTCACGGGCGCCCTCGGGGGTGGAGCGGGTGAGCACCGGCGTTTCCACCTCGATGAAGCCCTGGTCTTCGAGGAAGCGGCGGGCGGCCTGGATCGTGCGGGCCCGCAGCAGCAGGTTGCCGTTCATCCGCTCGCGGCGCAGATCCAGGTAGCGGTGGCGCAGCCGCAGCTCCTCGCGGGTGTTCTCCTCGTCGTGCACCGACACGGGGAAGGGCAGGTTGCCCTTCACGCTGTTGAGCACACCGATGGCACTGGCCAGCACCTCCACGTGGCCGGTGGCCAGCTTGTCGTTGATGGCGTCGGCCGGGCGCCCGCGCACGGTGCCCGTCACCTGGATCACCGTTTCGTTGCGCAGGTGCTCGGCCACGGCGAAGGCATCGGCGCCCAGATCGGGATCCACGGTGATCTGCACCGTGCCGCTGCGATCGCGCAGGTCGATGAAGATCACGCCGCCATGGTCCCGCCGCCGGTCCACCCAGCCGCAGAGCTGCACCTCCTGGCCGGTCACGTCCTGACGCAGGTCGCCGCACCCGTGGCTGCGCATGCCGAGATTCCCAGAGCAATCGGCGATTTTCCCACCCGGCTGGCCTTGGTCCGGGCTGCGCTGGCGAGTGGCGGTGTCGGGAGGCCAGCATGGAGGTTGGCCCGATGCCTCGCCGCCCCATGCATTTCTCCGGCACTCTCGATGCGTTGAAAGCCCACGTGGCGGCCCTGGAGTGTCCAGGCCACTGGAGCGATGAGGGGGCGTTCGTGGTCTACAGGCTGGAGGCCGGCGAGACGATCAACTTCTGGCCAGCCAACGGTGAACTGCAGGTGCAGGGGCACCCTGAGCGGATCCTGGCCCTGCGGTCGCAGCTGGCGGACCGGCTGGGGGCCGAGGGCTAGCGGCGGTAGAAGGGCCGCTTCACCACCACCGCCGGCTCGGCCTTGCCGCGGATCTCCACGGCCAGCTCGGTGCCGATCCGGGCGGCCTCCGTGGGCACGTAGGCCAGGGCGATCGCTTCGCCCAGCGTGGGCGACCAGGTGCCGCTGGTCACCTCCCCCACGGCCCTGCCGCCGTGCAGCACCGGATAGCCGTGGCGGGCGATGGCACGGCCCTGAAGCATCAGGCCCACCAGCCGGCGGCTCACCCCCTCGGCGCTCTGCCGCTCCAGCACCTCCCGCCCCACGAAGGGCTTGGGCATCTCCAGGTGCACCAGCCAGCCCAGGCCCGCTTCCAGGGGGGTGGTGTTGGCATCCATCTCCTGGCCGTAGAGGTGCATGGCGGCCTCCAGGCGCAGGGTGTCGCGGGCGCCGAGCCCGCAGGGGGTGACCCCCGCCCCAACCAGTTGCTGCCAGAGGGCGACCCCGGCCTCGCGGGGCAGCAGCAGCTCGAAGCCGTCCTCGCCGGTGTAGCCCGTGCGTCCCACGAAGGCGGTGCAGCCGGCCAGCTTCAGTTCCCGGTGACCAAAGCGCGGCAGGCCGTCGAGGCTGGTGCCGCTGAGGGCCTCCAGCCGGCTCTGGGCCTCGGGGCCCTGCAGCGCCAGCAGCACGCCGTCGCCCTTGCGGTCGCTGACGCCGATCCCCTGGGGTTCGAGCTGGCCGCAGATCCAGGCGGTGTCCGTGTCGGCGCAGGCGGCGTTGATCACCAGCACCAGCTCATCGCACACCCCACCGCCGGCATCGGCCTGGCGTCCGCGGTCATAGACGATCAGATCGTCGCGGATGCCGCCCTTCTCGTTGAGCAGCACCGTGTAGCAGGCCTCGCCCGGGCCGATCCTGAACAGGTCGGTGGGCACCAGGCCCTGGAGGGCGTCCTTGGCGCCGTCGCCGCGCAGGGTGAGCACCCCCATGTGGGAGATGTCGAACACGCCGCAGCGCTGGCGCACCGCCTGGTGTTCGGCCACCAGGCCCGCGAACTGCACGGGCATCTCCCAGCCGGCGAAGGGCACGAGGCGGGCCCCTGCCGCCTGGATGGCCCCATGGAGGGGCGTGCGCTGCAGATCCAAGGGCGTGGAAGCGGGTTCCCGAGGTTATGGCCGCCGTTGCGGCGGTTGCACAGATCCTCTGCAGACCTCCGAAGACAATCCGGAGATTCGGTTTCCACGCCAGACAGACCGACCACCGCTCCCTAGCTTGAGCGCCCCAGAGAGCGCCTGGATGGGATACTGCCCCAGCTGCCGCAGTTGCCGCCACTGTGCGATGCCCCAGGCAGGTGAGTCGGGCTGGTGCCATCTCCGCCGCCTGGCGATCCATCCGGAGCTCTCCTCCGAATTGTGGTGCCAC
This sequence comes from Cyanobium sp. PCC 7001, assembly GCF_000155635.1. Taxonomy (NCBI): domain Bacteria; kingdom Bacillati; phylum Cyanobacteriota; class Cyanophyceae; order Synechococcales; family Prochlorococcaceae; genus Cyanobium; species Cyanobium sp. PCC 7001. The sequence goes on along the minus strand of NZ_DS990556.1, from coordinate 1,888,992 downwards.
CACTGGACGGCCCGGTCCCCGCGGCTGCCCCTGAGCCCCGGCCCGGAGCCAGGCATGCCTGCCGAGGCCCATGGCGGTGGCGGTGGTGGTGCGCCGCGCCTGCCCCTGCAGTCGCGCCCTGGCGGTGACGGCGGTCCCCGTGGGGGCAGCCGCCAGCTCACCCTCGAAGCTCTGCTGCCGCAGTTCTGATCGGCACGTCCCCGATCCACCGTGCTGCGGCTGACACTTTCCGGATTCCAGGCAAGGTGGTATCAGGGAAAGACAGTTCGGACACCCCGGAGGTGACCCGTTGATCAGCTCGGCCGCCGGCTCCACTGCCCCCACCGCTCCGATCGATCTGATGGCGGCCCATGGGGACTGCGAAGTGGTGATCCTGCCCACCGGCGCCAGGGTGTTCAGCGTCGGTGCTCCGGCCGATTCGATCTATGGATTGCGTCGCGGCATCGTGGAAGTGCTGGGACCGTCCCAGGAGAAGCTCTGCTACCGCCCCGGGGAGATGTTCAGCTATCAGGACATCGTGTGGGGCGATGGGATCCACCGCAGCGATGCCCTGGCCCGCACGCCCGTGGAGGTGCTGCGGCTGGACCGCCTGCGTTTCCTCAACCTGCTCCACAACCACCCCACCCTGGCGGTGCAGCTGATCGGCCAGCAGCATGAGCGGCTGCGGGAGCAGCGCACCAGCGGCACCTGCTGCTACTGAGTGCCCCCCAGCAACAGCAGCAGGCTGCGCACCACCTTGGCGGCCAGCACGCTGCTGACGCCACTGGGGTCGAGCTGGGGTGCCAGTTCCACCACGTCGGCCGCCACCAGTTCGTGGTGGCGCAGCTCATCCACCAGGGCCGCGAAGTGGTGCCAGTGGAAGCCTCCCGGTTCCGGCGTGCCGGTGCCGGCCATCACGGCGGGGTCGAACCAGTCGAGGTCCACGGTGAGATAGAGCGGCTGGCCCCGCAGGGGACGCAGTGCCTCGGCCATCCGGGCGATCGCCACCAGGCGCCCACTGCTGCGCAGCTCTGAGAACTCCTCGCGGGTGCCGCTGCGGATCGCGATCTGCAGCAACCGCTGGCTGGGCAGCACCTCCAGGCAGCGGCGCATGGCGCAGGCGTGGCTGTGGTGGGCGCCGAGCCACGTGTGGCGCAGGTCGGCGTGGGCATCCAGCTGCACCAGCACCAGGTCCGGGTGCCGGGCGGCCACGGCGGCCACGGCGCCGGAGCTGATCGAGTGCTCGCCCCCCAGCATGAGCGGCTTCAGCCCCAGGCCAAGCACCGCTTGCGTGGCCCGCTTCACGGCGGCCACCACCGGCTCGGGGGCACCGAAGGGGATGTCCACCGCGCCGAGATCGGCGAAGGCCAGATCCTCCAGATCCCGATCCAGCTGGGGGCAATAGGTTTCCAGGCCGCTGCTCACCTCACGGATCGCCGCCGGCCCGAAGCGGGTGCCCGGCCGGAACGAGGTGGTGCCGTCGTAGGGCACGCCGAACAGGCCCACGCGGCAGCCGGCGGGGTCGCGGCGGCTGGCCATGTAGATGGCGCCGTCGGTGTCGAAGAGGGATGGGTGCTGCATACCCGCCAGTGTCAGCCCGCGAGGGCCCGCTCGATCGCCACCGGCACCGCCTCGAAGGCGCCCCGCTGCCAGCGGGGGCTCCAGATCTCACAGCCCTCCACCACGGCCCCGGCTCGGGTGGGATCGGGCCGCAGATACCGGCGGCCGTCGGTGGCGGCGAAGGTCCAGCTCCACCAGCCGCTCGGGTACATCGGCACCCAGCCGTACAGCGGATCGGCGTGGCCGAACACCTCCCGCAGCAGGCGCACCATGGCCAGGTGCACCTCGCGGAAGGCCTCCGGCGATTCGCTCTGGGTGGCGAAGACTCCGCCTGGCCGCAGGATGCGGCGGCAGTGCTCGAAGAAGGCGCGGTTGAACAGACCTTCGGCGGGTCCGGCCGGATCCGAGCCGTCCACGATCACCACGTCGTAGCTGGCCGCCGCGGCGTCGGCGGCCCAGGCGATGCCGTTGCCCACGGTGAGATGGAAGCGGGGATCCCCCCAGCACCCGCCCCCGATGGCGGGCAGGTGCTTCTGGCTCCAGGCCACCACCTGCCCGTCGATCTCCACCATGTCCAGATGCCGCACGCCGGCGTGGCGCAGGCACTCACGGGCGGTGCCGCCGTCGCCGCCGCCGATCACCAGCACCCGCTCGATGCGGTCGGCGCCGCAGAGGGCCGGATGCACCAGGGCCTCGTGGTAGTGGCGCTCCTGGCGCTCCGCTGTCATCCAGCAGCCGTCGAGCAGCAGGCCCTTGCCATAGCGCTCGCTCTCGATGATGGTGACCTTCTGGAACGGCGAGTCGGTTTCGGCGATCACCCGGCCGGCCAGGCCATAGCGAACGCCGTCGTGGATCTCGTCGATCCAGCCTTCGGTGGGCCAGCCTGGGGAGGGAGCCATGGCGGAGCGGGGGCCCGGGAGCGCTCTGCGTACGCTTGCACAGCCGGGGTCTCGCCCCACCGGGCCCGGGCCTGCGCCCGCGCCGGCGCCCGTGGCAGGCTCAGGCCATGGCCAGCGCCCTGCCCAGCGGTGATCTGCGCGTGTCGCCGGCCGTGCTGATCCCGGCGGCGGAACTGCACTGGCGCTTCTCCCGCTCCTCCGGCCCCGGCGGTCAGAACGTGAACACCACCGACTCGCGGGTGGAGCTGGTGTTCGATCTGGCGGCCTCCGAGGCGTTTCCTCCCGGGCGGCGCGCCCGCGCCCTGCGGCGGCTGGAGCCAAGGCTGGTGGATGGATCCGTAGTGGTGGCGGCCAGTGAACACCGCTCCCAGTGGCGCAACCGGGTGGCGGCCCAGCGGCGGCTGGTGGCCCTGCTGCAGGAGGCGCTGCAACCGCCGCCGCTGCCGCGGCGTGCCACCCGACCCAGCCGGGGAGCGGTGGAGCGGCGGCTCACCGCCAAGAAGCGGCGCAGCGCCATCAAGGCCCGGCGGGCCTCCCGCGACAGGCTCGCCGACGACTAGGGCACACCCTCGGCGGCTGCTGTGCTGCCTGGCGCAGGGTTCGCTTCGGCCCGGATCGCCGCCTTGGCCGCCTGCCACAGGCCCTCCAGTTCCCGCAGGCTGCGGCCGCTGAGATCGCCTCCCAGGGCCGCCTCCACCCGGGAGAAGCGGTCGAGGAAGCGGCGGTTGGTGCCGGCCAGGCCCGCTTCGGGATCCATGCCGCACCAGCGGGCCACGTTCACCAGGGTGAACAGCACGTCGCCCAGTTCCTCCTGGGCATGGGCCCGATCGCCGCTGGCCACGGCCTCCTTGAGCTCATCGAGCTCCTCGTGCACCTTCTCCCACACGCCGCCGAGATCGTCCCATTCGAAGCCGGCTGCGGCGGCTTTCCTGGAGATGGTCATGGCACCGGACAGGGCGGGCTGGCCGCGCACCTTGCCCGCCAGCCGGTCGCTGAGGGGGCTCGCTGAGGGGGGGGCACCCGATCCTGCGGCGGCGGCCTGGCGGCGCTCCTCGGCCTTGATCGCCTCCCAGCTGGCCTTCACGGCCGCGCTGTCGGCCATCGCAGCGGCCTGGCCAGGCGGGCCAAACACGTGCGGATGGCGCCGCATCAGCTTGGCGCTGATGCCCCGGGCGATGGCCTCCAGATCGAAGCGGCCCTCCTCGCCGGCGATGCGGGCATGCAGCACGACCTGCAGCAGCAGATCGCCCAGTTCCTCGGCCAGGTGGCGGTCGTCGCCATGGCGGATGGCATCCGCCACCTCATGGGCCTCCTCCAGCACGTAGGGCACCAGGGAGGCGTGGGTCTGCTCCAGATCCCAGGGGCAGCCGCTCACGGGGTCGCGCAGCCGGTGCACCACCGCGATCAGCTCGGCCAGGGCCTCGAGGGTGGCGTCCGGGGGGGCGCCGAGGCTGGGGTCGGGGAGGGACGAGCCAGGCGGATCAGGGGGCATGGATCAGCGGGCGTGGGCCATGGGATGGGAACCGGCCTCAGAGGGGCGGGCGGCGGCGCACAGGGCGATGCTCTGGGCGGCGTGAGGCGCGGCGGCGCAGCAGCCGGGGCAGCCGCGGCATCGGATCGCCATCCTGGAGCAGGTGCAGCCAGCTGCTCGCCTCCAGGCCCACCAGCGCGGCGATCACCAGGGGCCGGTGCTCACGCCAGAGCCGGGCCCCTGCGCTCAGCAGCGTCGCCGGAGCCGGCCCGCCCAGGGGCGCCAGCAGCGCGGCCAGCGCCAGGCAGAGCAGCAGCAGGTAGCCCAGCCGGCCGGCGGTTCCCAGCAGCGGGCTGTGCGACAGCAGCGAGCGGTGCGACAGCCCCTTGCGGTAGGGCCACCACAGCAGCCGCAGGGGGCCCCAGCGGCGGGTGGCGTTGGAGCGGGTGTCGAGGTCGGGGGAGAGCAGCAGGCCACCGGCCAGAAAGCTGAGACCCGCCACCGCCATGCCGGCCGGCCCCAGGCCGGGCCCCCAGAGCAGGGCGAAGGGCAGCGACAGCCGCCAGGTGGCCCGGTCATGCCGGCGACCGCTGGCCATCAGCGCCGCCCTCGCCCCCGGTTCCGCGCCAGGGCTCGGGAGGCCGGCGGCCCGATCGGCCGCAGACGCTCACCGCTGCCGTCGCCGGGGCGCCAGCGGCGGTTGATCCAGTAGTACTGCTCGGCATAGGCCTGGATCCAGCGCTCGTGCCAGCGGGCCACGGCCGAGGCCTGGGCCGCCAGGGCTTCCGGGCCCTGTCCCGGCTGCAGGGGCGCGCCGCAGATCAGGCGGAAGCGGCCGTCGTCGCCGCGCACGTGGGCCACTGGAAACAGGGGCGCGCCCGTCTTCTGCGAGAGCGCCACCGGCCCGGAGGCGAAGCGGGTGCGGAGTCCCAGGAAATCCACCATGAGCGCATTGCGGTGGCTGTAGAGATCGGTCATCACCACCAGGCCGCAGCCGTCGCGCAGGCTCTGCAGGATGCCGCGGGCATCGAACTGGGAGATCCAGCGGCAGTGGCTGTTGGCGCTGCGGGCCGCATTCAGCAGGGCGTCGGCGTGGGGGTTGTGGGCAGGGCGGTAGATCACGGCCAGGTTGGGCAGCCGCTCGCTCAGCCAGCGCAGGCCCAGATCCCAGCAGCCCAGATGCAGCGAGCCCACGATCAGGGCCTCCCCGCGCCGGTGCATGGCCATCAGGGCGGCCAGCCCCTCCCCTTCGGCCGTGATCCGCTGCGGTTCCACCGGCTGGATGATCGATTCCAGGCAGGAGAGGAAGAAGCTCTGCAGCGACTCGCCGGCCAGCTGACGCCGCTGGGCCGGGCTGAGCTGGTCGCCGTACACCCGCTCAAGGTTGGCGCATGCCGTGGCCATGCGCTGGGCCAGGGCCGGCGCCGCCAGCCGGCTGGCCAGGCGGATGCCGCGCCGCATGGTGCCGTGGGAGCGGCCGCGCAGCAGGGCCAGCAGCAGCCGCAGCGCCAGGGACTCGCCGCGCCAGCGCAGGCGCAGAAGCCGGCTGGGGCGAGCACGTCTGCGCCGCAGCCGCGACTGCGGCTGCGGCGTCCCGGCCTGACGGATCGGTTGCGGTAGCGTCGGCCTCACGCGCGATTAGCTCAGCGGTAGAGCGCCTGCCTTACAAGCAGGATGTCGCTGGTTCGAACCCGGCATCGCGCATCGCGGACAGATCCTGGGCTGGTGCGGATGTGCCACGGCAAGGTTCGGCAGCCCAGCGACTTTGAGAATGGCATTCGCACCAGCCTGCAGGTGGGCTCGGGCGATGGCCGGCGACAGAGGGCGGGCCTCTGAACCGGAATAGAGGATCGAACCGGCCGTGCTCCGGTTTGTTGAGGCCACCGGCCTGGAGCAGCCGCCGGATGGTGGGAGTGCTGCATGTCGCCAGGGCGCCGTGGGCATCTCCAGGGCGCCGCGGTGGTGCTGGATCATCTCCTCGGGGAACCACGCCACCCGGGTGTCCGTGGTGGGGGTGGTGCCCATCATCCGCATCGCCTGAGGCTGGCAGGGCTCCTGTGCACCATGGCGTCGGGATCACCCCCAGGGGGCAGCTACGACCGGGTACACGGGGGCCTGCGGGGACCAGGCCTTGCGCCCCTGGCCCAGGGGCAGGAGCGCCACGGCGGCAGCGAGCGAGAGCAGTCGTTGCATCGGCAGAGAAGCACAGCGCCCCTAGGATCGAGTCTCCCCCTGATGGAGAGTCAAGCGATGGTGGCGGCAGTCGCTTCCCCCCCCAGCAGATCGGCGTGGTGGCCGCGCGCTCCGGCGTGTCGGTGAAGACGATCCGCTTCTCTTGCGATCAGGGGCTGCTCCTGCCCGTCTCCCGCACGGCAGGCCGTTATCGGCTGTTCGATGAGGCCGTGGACAAGGACCTCTCCCTGATCCGAACCCTGCGGGCCTTGGACATCCCCCTGGACACCATCCGCACCGTGCTGGAGGCCAGGCGTTCCGGCCTGTGCACCTGCGAGAACCTTCAGGCCACCATCCGCGCCAAGATCGGTGACATACAGCGGCGCATAGAGGACCTCCACACCCTGCGGGACGACCTCACCAGCCTGCTGGAGCACTGGCAATCCTGCGGCGGCAGGAGCGGGCTTGTGCCATCACACGACGCGGCCGCCCGGTGACCCCGGGGTTCCGGCCTGGCGGGGTTCAGCTGTGACCAGGCGAAGACGCGGGGGAGAGCCTGGTGGCGCCTGAGGGAGCCTGTTCCGGTTCGCGCGGCTTCAGGCCTCGATCTGCAGCGTGCCCATCATGCCCAGTTCCTCGTGGTCGAGGATGTGGCAGTGGTACACCGTGCGTCCGGGGTAGTCGGAGAAGCGCGTGCGGATGCGCACCGTTTCCCCCGCGCGCACTGCCACCACGTCCCGCCAGGCGCGGTAGGGCTCGGGCCGTCCGTCGCGGCTGATCACCTGCACGGGATTGATGTGCACGTGGAAGGGGTGATCCATCACGCCGTCGTTCACCAGCTCCCAGTCCTCGGTGTCCCCGAGTCGCACCGTGGTGTCGGTGCGGTGGTGGTCGTAAGGCCTGCCGTTGATCAGAAACACCATGCCCCGGCCCGGTGCCATGGCGTGGTTGAGCAGGAAGCGGCGCGTGCGCACCGGCTCCGGCAGCGGCTCCACCGGCAGCAGACGCTGCGGCAGGGGCAGGGCCTCCACCGCCCCTGCGTAGGTGAGGGTGGCGATCGTCTGGGGAGCGTTCGGCCATGGGCCAGGTCCGTCGGGTTCCCCGCCGCCGCTGCCTCGGCCCATCCCCCTGCGGCCTGCCACCCTTCCCATCCCCATCCCCCTGCCCATGCCTCCAGCTGCACGGCTGTAGGGAAGGTTCAGCAGGCGGAAGCGCCCGCCGGAGCGGCGGGCCTGCACCAGCACCTCGGCACGCTCGCCGGGCACCAGCAACAGCTCCTGGAGCTCCACCGGCGCCGCCAGAGCGCCGGCGTCGGTGGCGATCAGGTGAAAGCTGTGCTCCTCCAGGGCCAGACGCCAGAAGCGGGCATTGGAGCCGTTCACGATCCGCAGCCGCAGCAGGCCACCGGCGGGCAGCTGTAGCTCCGGAGTCACCTGGCCGTTGACGGTGAGCACCGGACCCTCCCGTCCCAGCATCCTCCCCATGCCCATGCCCATGCCCATGCCCATGCCCATGCCCCGCCCGCCCAACGCCCCGGCGGCGGGCAGATCCTTGAGGAACAGCACCTGCTCCCGGGCGGCCGCCACTTCGGGGATGCGATCGAGGGGACCTCGCACGATCAGCACCCCGCCCAGGCCGCCGAACACCTGATCGGCCACCGTGCCGTGGCGGTGGGGGTGGTAGTAGAAGGTGCCGGCCGGATGGTCGGCCGGCAGGCGGAAGTCGTAGGTGTGGCTGGCCCCGGGCGCCACGCTCAGAAACACGTTGTCGGCGTTGCCGCCTGGCGGCACGTGCAGGCCGTGGTAATGGAGGTTGGTGGGCTGCGACAGGCGGTTGTGCAGCCGGATCCGCACCGCGTCGCCCGGCTCCAGCTCGAGCAGCGGGCCGGGGAGCAGCCCGTTGTAGGTGAGCGCCTTTGCCGGGCCATCGGCGATGCAGACGGCCGTCTCCTGGGCCACCAGATCCAGCTCCAGGCGCCCCCCGACCGACCGGATGGGGGAGGCGCCCGCGGCGTGGAGGGGGTGGTGAGGCCCAAGCGTGGCGGCGCGTCCCAGCAGCACAGCGCCTGCGGCGGCGGCCGTGCCACCGGCCGCGAGGCTGAGGAACGATCGCCGGCCGAATGAGTGTGTCAAAGGGCGACCCGTCCAGCCACCAGCATCAGGGTGCCCATCACGCCCATGATCAGGTTCTCGGCAAAGCTCACCACGCCGAGGGGCGTGCGGCTGTTGCCCCCCACGCAGGCGCAGTTCAGGGCCAGACGGTCGATGAACACGGCCTTGCCCACGGACACCATGCCCATGCCCCCGAGCACCACGGCCGTGGCGCCCAACAGCCGTGCCGCCACCAGGAGTTCCGGCCGCAGCAGGATGCCGAGGCCCACCAGCAGTTCCACTCCGGGGTACAGGCGGGCCCAGCTGCTCCAGCGCTGGCTGAGCAGGTCGTACTTGCGGAAGCTGGCAGCGAAAGCCTCCACATCCATCAGCTTCAGCATCGCCAGAAGACAGATGGCGATCCCCATGAAGCCGTTGAAACCGCCTGCCAGCGCCAGAGCCATCAGCGCCGCGGTGGCGAACACGGCGATCACCGGGATGTAGGACACGTCGGCGGCTTCCGGCCGGGTCCCCAGCCGCCTCGCCAGCTCGCTGTAGCCGCCGATGCGCTCCTGGTCCGCGTACACCTGGGGCGTGGTGGCCACCCCATGGGCGGCCTTGAAGGCGTCCACCTCCTCGTCGCTGCGAAGTGGGTGGTCCTCGAAGGGGATCTGCCGCTCCTCGAGAAGTCTCACCGCCTTCAGCCCCCAGGGACAGGTGTGATCGGGCAGGTCCATGCGGTAAAGCCGCACGTGATGGAGGGGAGGCGATGCCATCGGCGGCGAGGGGCGGGGGCCATCACCCAAGCCTGCAGTCTCCAGAGGCTGGAGAGTCAAGGTGACGTGATCGGTCTTCATGGCCGTGCCTTAGGGGGCAACGGGTTCAGGCACCGAGGTAGGGCTCCAGGAACCGCAGCGGTTGGGCCATGGTCTCGGCGAACCCCAGAATGCCCCGGTCCCGGTGGACGTAGAGCAGGGTGTTGTCCGCGTCCAGCAGGAAGGTGCCGCCCCGCTGGGTGAGGAAAGCGTCGCGGGGCACATAGGTGCGCCAATGCCCCAGCACCTCGCCCATGTTGCGCAGGCGGATCGTGGCCAGCTCGAACGGCCGCTGAAAGCCCCGGCCGCCGGCCCGGGCGAACAGGGAACCCCGCAGTGGGGGCAGGGGAGGGGCGTGGATCACTGCCTGCTCGTCGATCAACGGGGGAGCCTGGCGGTCGCCCGTGTAGCCGCGCAGCACTTCCTGCAGCGTGCCCGGGGAGCCGAGCCCGGCGCACATCAGCAGCAGGTTGCCCCAGGGCCCGATCGGCAGCTGCAGGCCCGGGTAGAGATCCAGCGCCTGATGGAGCGTCGCGTCCGGCACCGCCTCCAGCCAGGCAAGCGGGAAGCCGGTGAAGGCGCAGAAGCGCTGCCGGCCCGCCTCGTTGCCGATGCCGAAGGCCAGCACCTTGATCCCGGCCTGTTCGAGCCGGCCGCGGGATCCCGCCAGGGCCTGGGCGTACTCGAGGCTGTCGAAATCCCCGAGCTGGCCCCAGAGCAGCACCAGCCGGCGGTGGCCTGCGGCCATGCCCTCGCGGGTGGCCAGGGCTTCGAGCAGGGCCGCGGGCGGCGTGGAGTCAGCCTCTGTGATCCCTTGGGCCGCAGCCGATGTAGGCAATTCCGTCAAGAACCCGTTGCAGTCTGTTACAGTCTACGTAACAAAACGCAACGACACCCCACCGCCATGACCGACTCCACCGCCCGCTTCGGCTTCAGCGCCTTCGCCGAAACCTGGAATGGCCGTCTGGCCATGCTCGGCTTCGTGATCGGCCTGGCCACCGAGCTGCTCACCGGTCAGGGCATCCTCTCCCAGGTCGGCCTGGGTTGAGCGCCATGACCAGCGACTACACCACAGCCATCGCCGGACTGATCGCCATCGCGGTGGTGCTGACGGGAATGGTGGCCTTCGTGCTGTCCCGTCCCAGCGACCTCTCTCCTGATTCCCGATGACCGCAACCCTTGCCGTCGTGCTGATCGCAGCCTGGATCGCCGGTTCCCTGCTCCGGCCTGATCCCGCCAGCTGACACGCCTTTCCGTCTCCCCCCTGCATCTTTGATTCCATGACCAACACGCCCGCCAACGAAAAGTGGTTCCAGGACCGTGCCACCGAGCAGATCCACCTGGAGCAGCTGCAGCGCGCTGAGCGCTTCAATGGCCGCGCCGCCATGCTCGGCATCGTGATCGGCATCATCACCGAAGGTCTCACCGGAGCCGGCATCGCTCACCAGATCGGCCTCGGCCCCCTGATCGACGGGTACACCGCCTGCCGCACCCAGTTCCTGCCCTTCTGCTTCTGAGTGTCGGCGCCTTGAGCGGGCCGTGCCCGGGGGCTTTGACAGGACACGTCAGGCCTGGGACAGTACATCTGTACTGAAGCTGAGCCGATGTCCGTGTCCCCGCTGCCCTCGCCCAAGCGCTCAGCGAGCCAGTCACCAAGCCACTCTCCGAGTTGCGGAGGAAGGTCCACAGCGCATGGCTCCCAGTCCCTCTCCCGATCAAGCCCTTTGCTAAGTCCAGCCGTGGTGCGTCCCGATGCGCCAGAGGCTGCGCGAACCCTGGGATCCGGGGAGGCACCCGTCCAGGATTGGCCCTACCTCGAGCAGCCCCTGCTGGCGCCCAGCCGCAGCCGCCAGGTGTGCCTCACCTGCCACTTCTTCCGCCATCAGGCCGTCGACGGCGCCATTCCACTGCTCACCTGCCAGCTGCATGGGGGCCTGATCGCCCACGGAGAGCACCTCACCCGCCGCTGCCAGGCCTGGACCGACGGCCTCGATCGCCTGCGGGGCTGGGCGCCGGAGGGGGCCTGAGCCAGGGGCCGCTCAGCCTTCGCCGGCCTCTCCGCCCTCTCCCCCTTCCCCTTCTTCGCCCCCGTCCTTGGACTCCGGCATGGCCTCCCGCGCCGGGCTCGTCATTTCGGTGCCGTCCTCACCCGCCTCGCCGGCATCCTTCGCATCGGGGGTCTGGCCGCAGCCCAGGGTGCCTGCCAGCAGGCCGGCGGTGGCGAGGAACAGGGCAAGGCTGCTGCGGGCCATGGCGGGAGATCGGGCTGGTCCGATCATGCTCAAGGTCCCTTGCGGCGCCCGGCCGTGAGGGCACCACTGCGCGTGCCATCGATCACAACCCATGCGTTTCGCCGTTGAGCCCCTGCTCTCCTCCGAGCGTGTGGACGCCATGCGGTCGGCGCTGCTGGCGCCCGGAGTGCCCTGGCGCTCCGGCGCCGAAACGGCCGGATGGCACGCCCGCACCGTGAAGCACAACCGCCAGCTGGCCCAGGACTCCCCGCTGCACGGCGAGCTGGCGCAGCAGGTGCGGGAGGCGCTGCTGGCCCATCCACTGGTGGCCTCCGCGGCCCTGCCCGTGCGGGTGCACGGGCTGCTGTTCAGCCGCTGCGGCGCGGGCGAGGGGTACGGGCGTCATGTGGACAACGCCTACATGAAGGACGGGCGCAGCGATCTGTCCTTCACCCTGTTTCTCTCCGATCCCGCCAGCTACACCGGTGGAGCGCTGATGCTGGAAACCCCTGCCGGGGAAGAGCCGGTGCGGCTGGGCGCCGGTGCGTTGATCGTGTACCCGAGCACCCTGCTGCATCGCGTCGAACCGGTGCGCAGCGGCGAGCGGCTGGTGGCGGTGGGCTGGATCCAGAGCCGCGTGCGGCAGGCGGACCAACGGGAGCTGCTGTTCGAGCTCGACACCGCCCGACGCGCCCTCTTCGCCGCCAAGGATGAGGAGGTGTTCGCGCTGATCAGCCGCAGTTACACCAACCTGCTGCGCCGCTGGGGTGACTGAACGGGCTTGGCTGCGTTAAAGCGTGGGGAGCGGAATCCGTCATGCCGGTTGTGCTGATCCTTCTGGTCGTCGCATCGTGCTGGGTGGCGATGCGTGTGCTCCTGTTGTCCTCCCAGATCACGGCCCAACGCCCCGAGGCTCTGCTCGCACGCCAGTTCCGGGCGGAACTGCGGCAGCGGGGGCTGCTGGGTCAGCGGTTCCATGGTCCGTCGGGGGAGTGATCAGCGGCGCTGATCGGAGTGATCACGTCTCCTGTCGATCCGGAGCGCTGATTTCGGCATAACGCGCCATTTTCCGCCTAAAACTGCCGCTCCTCCTCCGTCGTTGATGGATTCCTTGCCCACCGTGCTGATGGAAATCGGCAGTCACCAGCTCGAAGTGGCGGAAACCCTGATCGGGGTGGGGCGCTTCCTGGTGATCTTTGTGGCGGCCCGCACCATCGCCGAGCTGATGGTGCGGCTGCAGCTGCCCACGATCCTGGGCGAACTCGTTGCCGGGGTGCTGATCGGTGCCTCCGGACTGCATCTGGTGCTTCCCCCCGACACCCAGGCCCATCTCAGTGAGGCCGTGCTGGGCCTGGTGGGTTCCCTGGCCGATGTGCCCGCCGCCACGGTGGAGGAGGTGTACCGCGAAACCTTCCCCAGCCTCCAGGCCGTGTCGCAGATCGGTCTGTTCGCCCTGCTCTTCCTCACCGGTCTCGAGAGTGAACTCGACGAGCTGGTGGCCGTGGGGGTGCAGGCCACCACGGTGGCGGTGACCGGTGTGGTGCTGCCCTTTGCCCTCGGCACCGCCGGCCTCTATTTCCTCTTCCATGTGCCCTTGATTCCGGCGGTGTTCGCCGGCGCGGCGATGACCGCCACCTCGATCGGCATCACCGCCAGCGTGTTCGGCGAGCTGCAGTGGCTCAAGCGCAAGGAGGGTCAGATCGTGATCGGCGCAGCCGTGCTCGACGACATCCTCGGCATCGTCATCCTGGCGGTGGTGGTGTCGCTGGCCGGAGGCGGCGCCTTCACCATCGGTCCGATCCTCAAGCTCTGCGCCGCGGCTCTGGTGTTCGTGGCGGCGGCCCTGTTCCTCAGCCGAACGGCCGCCCCGGTGTTCGACTGGGTCGTGGACCGTCTGAAGGCCCCCGGCGATGTGGCCGTGGCCAGCTTCGTCGTTCTCACCCTCTGCTGCTTCGCCGCCCAGGCGATCGGCCTGGAGGCGGCCCTCGGCGCCTTCGCCGCCGGCCTGATCCTGAGTGCCTCGAAGCACACCCATGACATCGACACGGCCGTGAAACCCCTGGTGGCCCTGTTCGCCACCGTGTTCTTCGTGCTGATCGGCACAGGAATGGATCTCTCGGTGCTCAATCCCTTCGATCCCGCCAACCGGGAAGGCCTGATCGTGGCCGTGTTCCTGCTGGCGGTGGCGATCGTCGGCAAGGTGGCCGCGGGCTGGACCTACACCAGCAAGGACCCCACCAACAGGCTGGTGGTGGGTCTCGGCATGATGCCCCGGGGCGAAGTGGGCCTGATCTTCCTCGGGCTCGGCACCCAGGCCGGCATCCTCACCCCGGCGCTGGAAGCCGCGATCCTGCTGATGGTGATCGGCACCACCTTCCTGGCCCCGATCCTGCTGCGGCTCGTGATCGGCACCAAGGCGGTGCCTGCGGCGCAACCCTCCTGACCCCGCCATGGCGCCGGCAGGCCCCTACGCCGGACGCAGGGTCTGCCTGACCACGCTCCACGGCAAGGAGAAGGTGCTCGCCCGGCCTTTCCGGCATGGCCTCGCCGCCGAGCTTCAGGTGTGTGGCTGCGATACCGACCAGCTCGGCACCTTCAGTGGGGAGATCGAGCGTGCGGACGACCCGATCACCACCTGCCGCCGCAAGGCGGAGCTCGGCCTCGCGGCCACCGGGCTGCCGCTCGGGCTCGCCAGCGAGGGCAGCTTCGGCCCCCACCCGGCCGTGCCCCTGCTGCCCGTGGGCCAGGAGGTGCTGGTGTTCCTCGACCGGGAGCGCCAGCTCACGCTGGTGGAGCAGCGGCTGGAGCTCCGCACCGCCTTCGCCAGCCGCGTCGTGGCGCCATCCGACCTGCAGGACCAGGATCTCCTGCGCTGGCTGCATCAGGTGCAGTTCCCCAGCCATGCGCTGATCGCCCGGCCCCATGGGTCCAGCCATCCGGGCAGCCGCAGCGACCTGTGCATCAAGGCCATCCGCTCCGAGACGGCCCTGGCGGCCGCCATCGCCCGCTGCGCCGCCCTGTCCGCCGATGGCACGGTGCGACTCGACACCGACATGCGGGCCCACTGCAACCCCACCCGCATGGCCAGCATCCGGCGGCTCGGCTTCCAGCTGGTGCGCCGGTTGCGGCAGTTGTGCCCGGCCTGCGGCGCTCCCGGCTGGGGGCGGGTGGAGCTGATCCCCGGTCTGCCCTGCCGTTGCTGCGGCACCAGCACGGCCCTGGTGGCCCAGGAGCGCTGGGGCTGTGCCGCCTGCCCCCACACCGAGCTGCGGCCCCGCCGGGATGGCAGGACCGTGGCCGATCCAGGGCATTGCCCCTGGTGCAATCCCTGAGGCTTGCTCCTGCCGTTCTGGCGCCGGCTGCGTCATGCCGGTGCCGGAGCCAGAAAAAAGCCGCCTGAAGCGAGGCTCCAGACGGCGGTGGTCTCCAGGAGCCCGGATTCTGGCGGGATTGGCACCGTTGTTGAACGCAAGAGCGGCACAGATCGCTGTATGTGCCACCACAGGATCGGGGCGATGATTAAGTGACCTTATGGTTCCAATCTGGAATCCTGGAGGTAAGTAACGACACAATCGCTCAAGCAAGCCTTAAGGTTTGCGGACTCAAATTCAGGCGCGGTTCCTTTCATGACTTCGGCGGGCTTCAGAGCTCGCGACAGGTTTTCAAGGGTCGATGTCACCAGCCTCCTGAACGACTTTCCTTGAAGGTTGTTTGTTGCGTTGTGTGTTCATCGTTCCCGGCGTCTGGCTCAATGTCCCACTCCCTTTCCTTGCTATGGCCGTCTCCATGTCACGTCGTTGTCTTCGCCTCAGCCTGAGGGCTGGCGAGACGCTGCCCAGCAATCTCTGCTGGCGGGTTGAACAGGGCTATGTGTGGTTGGCGCGCTGGTGCCCCGGCGCCGACCCTCTCACTTTGGGGGTGTGGGGCCCCGGCGAACTGGTGATGCCCGCGTTGATCGGCCTCACCGGCCTGGAGCTCCGTTCCCTTTCCGCCGTGGTGGTGGAGGAGGAGGAAGCCTCCAGCGCGATGGAGCGGGAATTCCTGGAAGAACAGCTGCGGCAGGCCGCCATCCTGTTGCTGCTCAGCCGGGTGCGTCCGGCCGAATCCCGCCTGCTGCAGCTGCTCGATTGGTTCGGCACACGCTTCGGCACCATGACCACTGAGGGCGTGGTGCTGCGCTTCGGGCAGAAGCACCTGACCCATCAGCAACTGGCGGAGATCGCCGGCATGACCAGGGTCACGGTGACCAAGGCCCTCACCCAGTTCCGCCAGTCCGGCGTGCTTGCCGGCCGGCCCGATGGCGGCCTGCTGCTCAGGGTGCCCTCCACGGAGCTGTGGGAATGCGATTGATCAGAACGTCTCCTTCCTTTTCGTAAGCCCGCCGTGACCCCGATTCCGTTGCTGGGCCGTTCACCTCCCGATGGAGGGGTTGGGTTCCAGTGTTCTGTCTCTGTTCTGGATCAATGGCAATCATTCATGAGCCATTGGGTTTTCTCCCTTAAGCACACCTAGAGGATCAACGGTGTCCGATTTCTTCCCTCTCTTTCTCAAGCAGGTTCAGTCTCCAACGCTTGGTTTCTTGATCGGCGGCATCATCGTCGCTTCCCTGGGAAGCCAGCTGAAAATTCCAGACTCAATCTACAAGTTCATCACCTTCTTCCTGTTGTTGAAGGTTGGATTGAGCGGCGGCATCGCCATTCGCAAGTCCAATCTGGCTGAGCTGTTGCTTCCGGCCCTGGCGGCCGTGCTGCTGGGCATTCTCATTGTTCTGATCGCCCAGTACACGCTGGCTCGATGCTCTGGCATCCGCTTCGTGGATGCCGTGGCCACAGGAGGCCTCTTCGGCGCCGTGAGTGGTTCCACCCTCGCGGCCGTGCTGCCCCAACTGGACACCGCCGGCATCAAGTACGAGGCCTGGAGTGCGGCCCTGTATCCCTTCATGGACATCCCGGCGCTGGTGACGGCGATCGTGGTGGCCAGCATCTATGTGGGTCGCAAGGCCGACGGCACGTCCGAAGACGTGGATATCTGGGCGATCGTGAAGGACAGCCTTCAGAGTTCCGCCGTGACGGCCCTGCTGCTGGGTGTGGCCCTCGGTATCCTCACCAAGCCCGAACCCGTGTACGAGAGCTTCTTCAGCCCGCTGTTCCGTGGCTTCCTCTCGATCCTGATGATCATCATGGGGATGGAGGCCGCCCAGCGGATGAATGAGCTGCGCAAGGTGGCCCAATGGTTTGCCATCTATGCCCTGATTGCGCCGATCCTGCATGGCTTCCTTGCCTTTGGCTTTGGCCTTGTGATCCATCAGCTCACCGGTTTCAGCATCGGCGGTTGTGTGGTGCTGGCCGTGATCGCGGCCTCCAGCTCCGATATCTCGGGCCCGCCTACCCTGCGGGCAGGCATCCCCTCGGCGAATCCATCCGCCTACATCGGCGCTTCCACCGCCATCGGCACTCCCGTGGCCATTGCCATCTGTATCCCGCTGTTCATCGGGATTGCCCAATCCATGCTTGCTACGTAAGCTTGATTACCAAGTTGTTCTTTCATCTTTGACTCAGAGGTTACTGCCATGAGCCAGCAAGTCTGGAAACTTGTCATTATCACGGAGGAGATCTTGTTGAAAAAGGTCTCTAAAATCATCAAAGAGGCCGGAGCCAGCGGCTACACCGTTCTGGCTGCGGCCGGTGAAGGCAGCCGCAACGTTCGCTCCACAGGCGAGCCCAGTGTGTCTCATGCCTACTCCAATATCAAATTTGAGGTGTTGACAGCGTCCCGTGAGCTGGCCGACCAGATTCAGGACAAAGTGGTCGCCAAGTACTTCGACGATTATTCGTGTATCACCTACATCTCCACAGTCGAAGCGCTGCGGGCGCATAAGTTCTGATCTTGCGATTCTGAACTCTCCTTTCTTCACTCTTCATAGCGTTTAATTGAGCCCCGCTCGCGTCTTCTCCGCTGGCGGGGCTTCCCCATGCGATTCCACACCCAGCCAGGAGGGCGTTCAACAGCTTCACCGTTGCTGCGGGTTGTGCGGCACCCTCTCCATCTCCTCGTCTTTGTCAGCCCCGTTGCGTCCACCGCGTGGGGCCTGAGGCGAGGACGACCCGCTGGCCATGGGATCCAGCCGGTCGCCGAGCCAGGCCACCGGCAGCATGGCCAGCATGGCCAGAGCGCACAGCAGCCACTGGGAACCGCTGAGCGCCGCGGTGGCGAAGAAGCGGTTCATCCAGGAGGCCTGGCTGAACAGCACCTGCAGCAGCAGGGCCAGGCTGATTCCCCCCAGCAGCATGGGCATCCGCACCCACTGGCGCCAGCCCGTCTTGCTCGCCTGGCTCAGGCTCAGCAGGTACACCACCTGGGCCAGCACCAGGGTCTGAATGGCGATGGTGCGGGCCAGCTCCAGCGAGCCGCCCCTGGCCGACACGCCCAGAAACACTCCAAAGATCAGCATCCAGTAGAAGGCCGACACCATCAGCACCCGCCGCACCAGGGGGCCGTTGAGCAGCGGCTGGCCCGGCGGCCGGGGTGGCTGCTCCATCAGCCGCGGTGGCTGCGGCTCGAAGGCGAGCGGCACCGACAGGCTGAGGGAGCAGACCATGTTCAGCCACAGCACCTGCAGGGCTGTCACCGGCAGCTCCAGACCCAGCAGGGCGCCGAGCAGGATCGTCATCGAGGCGCCGCCGTTCACCGGCAGCACGAAGGCCAGGGTCTTGCGCAGGTTGAGGTACACGGCCCGTCCCTCCTCCACCGCCGCCTCGATCGTGGCGAAGTTGTCGTCGGTGAGCAGCATGTCGGCCGCCTCGCGGGCCACCTCGGTGCCGCTCCGGCCCATGGCGATGCCGATGTCCGCCTGCTTCAGGGCGGGGGCGTCGTTGACGCCATCGCCGGTCATGGCGACCACGGCGCCCCGGGCCTGCAGGGCCTGCACCAGGGCCAGCTTCTGGGCCGGGGCCACGCGGGCGAAGACATCGGTGCGCTCGGCCAGCGCCTGCAGCTCCTCGGCAGGGCAGCCCTCCAGCTCGCGCCCCTCCACGGCCTGCACGGCACCGCCGCGCCCCAGGCCCAGCTCGGCGGCCACCCAGCGGGCGGTGTCGCGGTGGTCACCGGTGATCATCTTCACGGTGATGCCGGCCTTCTGGCAGGCCCGCACGGCCGAGAGGGCCTCGGGCCGCGGCGGATCCAGCATGCCCTGCAGGCCGAGGAACACCAGGCTGCCGCTGAGGTGCTCATGGGCCAGCTGCTGCAGCCGGGGCTCGGCCTGACCCACCGCGAAGGCCAGCACCCGCTGACCCTGGCGGGCCATGGCGCTCACCGCCGTGGCAATGGCGGCGGGATCGAGGGGTTCCTCGCGGCCGTCGGCGGCCAGCTGGGCCCGGCAGCGGCTCAGCACCGCCTCCACCGACCCCTTGAGCAGGATGCGCTGATCGCCGTGCAGCGTGGCCATGAACTGCTGCTCCGAAGCGAAGGGAATGGCGTCGCGGCGGGGATGGCGATCCAGCGCCTGCTGCCGGTCGAGCCCTGCGGTGGCGGCGGACTGGAGCAGGGCCGTCTCGGTGGGATCCCCCACCAGCCCCTGCTGACGGCTGGGGCGGGCGTCGTTGCAGAGCAGACCGGCCAGCAGGGTTTCGCGCAGGGCCAGGTTGCGGCTGAGGGGGTCCTGGTGGCCAGCGGGCTCAGGGCCGGAGGACGGGGAGGCGGCTGCCGGCTCCAGCGCCACCGGCCAGAGCTGGCCCAGGCTCCAGCACTCGCCCCCGGCGTAGATCTCCATCACCGTCATCCGGTTCTGGGTGAGGGTGCCGGTCTTGTCGGAGCAGATCACGGTGGTGCTGCCGAGGGCTTCCACCGCCGGCAGCTTGCGGATGATGGCGTTGCGGCGGGCCATGCGGTTCACCCCGATCGCCAGGGTGATCGTGACGATGGCGGGGAGCTCCTCCGGGATGGCCCCCACGGCGAGGGCCACGGCGCCATCGAACATCTCCGCGGCGGCCCGGCCGCGGGCCACCCCCACCAGGAAGGTGAGCCCCGCCAGGGCCAGCACCAGCTGCAGCAGCGTGTGGGTGAAGCCCTCGAACTTGCGGGTGAGCGGCGTGCTGAGGTTGACCTGTTCGGCGAGGGAGTGGGAGATCTGCCCCACTTCGGTGGCGTTGCCGGTGGCCACCACCAGGCCGAGGGCCTGCCCGGCGGTGACCAGGCTGCCGGCGTAGGCCATGCCGTGGCGATCGGCCAGTGGGGTGTCGCCGGCCACGGGCTCGGTGGTCTTGAACACCGGCAGCGATTCGCCCGTGAGCCCGGATTCATCCACCCTCAGCTCCCGTGCCGTCAGCAGCCGCAGGTCGGCCGGCACCTTGTTGCCCGCCTCCAGCTGCACCACATCGCCGGGCACCAGCTGTTCCGAGGCGAGCCGCTGGCGCGCACCATCCCGCAGCACCTCCACCTGGGTGCGCACCGAGCGGGCCAGGGCGGCGATGGCGGTTTCAGCCTTGTTCTCCTGCACGTAGCCGATCACGGCGTTGATCACCGTGACGCTCCAGATCACCCACGCCTCGGTGGGTTCGCCCAGCAGCAGCTTCACGCCGCCCACGGTGAGCAGCGTGTAGAGCAGCGGATCGTTGAACTGGCCGAGGAAGCGCAGCCACGCCGGCCTCGCCCGGCGTTCGCTCAGCTGGTTGAGGCCCCACGCCTGCAACCGCCGCTCGGCCTCCTCAGCGCTCAGTCCGCGGCCGGGATCGCTGGCCAGGGCCTCCAGCAGGTTGGCCGTGCCCGTGGCATGGGCCTGGGCCAGGTCGGCGGCCATGGCAGGGTCAAGGCACCCGGATGGCGCTGCCGGCAGGGGAACCTTCGGCACGGGACATCCAGGTGCGACCGGCTCCAGTGTGGCGGCTCCTGGTCGAGCCCGCCGAGCCCGCTCCCGCCCCTGGGCCAGCATGGGGCTTGCACTGAGCACCGGAGCGGCCCCAGGGAGATCCGGTGGCGTGGAGAGCGCTGATGACCACTTCCCTGACACTGCTGGGCGACAGCCTCGTGGATTCCGGCAATGTCGCCGCCCTGGCCTCCCTGGTGGGCCGGAACCCCTTTGCGGGGCGCCGCTACGCCGGGGGCGGCAACGTGAAGGCCTCGAATGGGCCGGTGCTGGCCGAGCACATCGCCCGCCGGCTCGGCGCCCGCCTCGCCTCCCAGGCACGGCTCAACCTGCTCAGCCTCCCCCTCAGCACCCTCACGGGCGGGGTGGATCCGGATGTCCAGCTCTGGAACTACGCCTATGCAGGAGCGACCTCCGGGCTCCGGGGCTCGCGCCGTGCCGGCCTGGCCGGGTTCCGCCTCGGCCTGCGGTCCCAGGCACGGGCCTTCGCCGACAGCGCCCCGTTCCGATCCGATCGCGATGCCCTGATCGTGGCCGGCAGCAACGACATCCTCGATCAGGTGCAGCGTCCAGCGGTGCTTCGGGCGATGCGCAGCCGCCGCCGCGGCGACGACAGGCGGCTGCGCAACCGCCTGGCCGGTCGGATCGCGGCCAACATCCAGGGGTCCGTGGACCTCCTCACGGGCCAGGGCATCGATGAGACCGTGATCCTGGGCATCGCCCCGCTGAGCCGTACCCCCTTCGTGCGCTCCCAGGCCCGAGGCCTCGGCGGCAGGACGGGCCGGCGGCTGCGCCGCTTCGTCGACCAGACGGCCCGCGGGGTGAACCGCCGCCTGAGTGGCCGCTACAACACCGCCGTTGACGATGACGTGCTGGTGGTGGATGGCTTCCCGGTGTGGAACAGCGTGGCTGCTCCCCGCTTCCTCGACGACGTGCACCCCCGAACCGGTACCGCCGACCAGCTGGCCGCCGACGTGGTGCGCCGGCTGGCGGCCTCCGCAGAGCTCAGCAGCTACGGGTTCTCCGCCTGACGCTCCTGCCCGGCCTGCTCCGTTCCAGGGGGCTCCCCAGGCGCCTGATGCAGCACCATCTGCGGGAACGGGATGGCGATGCCCTCGCGCCGGAAGGCCTGCCACACGGCCGTGTTCACGGCGCTGCTCACCGAGATGTTCTGGAGCGGATCGCTGATCCAGAACCGCACGGCGTACTGGATCGCGGAGTCGCCGTAGCCCATCACCAGTCCCTTCGGGGCAGGGCTGGCCAGCACCCCCGTCACCGCCGCGGCGGTGCGCTCCAGCAGGGCGATCACCACGGCGGGATCGTGCTGGTAGGCCGCCCCCACCAGCACCTGGCCGCGGCGCAGCCGGTCGGTGCCCGTGTAGGTGATCGTGGGTGTGGTGAAGAACGTCTGATTGGGGATCACCAGCTCGGCGTTGTCGCGGTCGCGCCAGAGCACGGCGGCCCGAAGACCCAGGCGCCGCACCTCACAGGGATCGCCATCGATGAACAGCACGTCACCCGGCCGCACCGAGCCCTCGAACAGCAGCCACAGGCCGCTGATGAAGTTCGAGAACACCTCCTTCACGCCGAAGCCCAGCCCCACGGAGAGCCCGCCGGCCACCGCCACGATGGCGGTGCGGTTGAAGCCCACCTGATCCAGCGTCCAGATCACGCCCAGGCCCACGAGGGCGTACTGGAGCACCAGAGCCAGGGCCCGCCGGCCGCTGTCGCTCACGCCGATCAGCCGCTGCACCAGGCGGGCCAGGGCCTTGGTGGGCGGGCCCGATCCCATCAGCAGCAGATAGAGCACCAGCAGGGCCTGGAACAGCTGGCCGGCGGTGAGTTCGTTGCCGAACCACGAGCCCATCGGGATCAGGGCCAGGTTGCGGCGGGAATCCACCTCCTGCACCAGCAGCAGGAAGGCCACAAGCAGATAGAGCGGCCGCAGCAGGCCGGTGTCCAGCTGCTGCAACTGTTCGGCCGGCATCGAGCGGGCCAGTCGCCGGCGCAGCGCCGAGAGGCCGAACCAGCCGGCCGTGAGCAGCACCAGCAGCAACACCAGCCGGTGGGGCCTGGCCAGGGCAGCCAGCAGCGCTGCGTACAGCGCCAGGCTTCCCAGCAGCACCCAGCGGCGCCGGATCCGGCTCTGCGGCGACGTTCCGCCGCGGCGCCCCCACGCCATGTAGAGGCCCACGGCCAGCCCGGTGCCCAACAGCTGGAACAGCACCGCCGGGCGCTCCAGGTATCCCAGCCAGCCGGCGGTCTCCAGCAGCAGGTCACCCATCGAAGCCACCTCCGGCGGCGGGTGCCCCCTGCTCCAGGGCCCGGATCAGGGCCTGGGTAGCGGCGGCGCTGTCGAGTTCCCCGTACATGAACAGGGTGAGGATGCGGTTCAGCCCCTGTTTTCTGCCGCGCAGGGCGATGAGGGGCTCCGTCTGGGGCTGGGCTGCTTCAGCCTGCTGCTGGGCCGCCAGCAGGGCGGCCAGGTTGGCCGAACTCGCCACGGGCAGGCTGGCGGAGCGGATCACCGGCAGCAGGCCCTCCGTCTGGATGGTGAAGCCCCGCTGCACCGGTGGATTGAGGGTGAAGCGCGTCAGCTCCTGGGCAGCGGCCCGCTGCCGGCTGCTGGAATTGCGTCCGAAGCCCCACACCCGCACGGTGGAGAGCGGGCTGGGGGCGCCGCCCGGCCCTGCCGGCAGGGGAGCCAGACCCAGATGGGGCCCCAGCGCATCCCGCAGCAGGGCCCCATCCTGGCTGCGGCAGCTGATCCAGTCGAACTGTCCGGTTCGCAGCCCCTGCACGAGCTGGGCGTGGGTGGGCAGGAAGCGGATGCGCAGCTGCAGCCCGGCGTTGCGGAGCCAGTCGAGCCAGCTGCGGATCGACCGCTGCCGCTCCGGCGTGGCCCCTCCGCCGCGACTCAGGGCCGCCACGCTCTCCAGCGCTCCCAGGCTTCCCATCGTCCAGCCGAGGCTGCCCAGATCGAGGCCGAGGCCGATGCGTTGTCCCCGGCTGCTGGCCTCCAGCAGTTCGGCCAGCGTCGTCGGTGCGGCCTTGAGGCGGCGCCGGTCGAAGCAGGCCAGCTGGGGTTCCAGGCCCACCGGCATGGCAAACCACTGGTTCGGTGTGGCCTGCACGTAGGGGATCAGCTCAGGCCTCAAGAGGCCGCTGGCGGGGTTGGGCAGGTCAATCGGAGCGAGCAGCTGCTCGGCATGCAGGCGTTCAGCCGTGAGGCCATCCACCAGCACGAGGTCGGGGCCCAGGCCGCTGTGGGTGCGGCGCTGCACCTCCTGGATCACCTGCTCGTTGTCGAACACCAGCACCTGCAGCTGCACCCCGGGGCGCACGTCCTGGAAGGCCTGCTGCAGCTGATCGAACTGTTCGCGCAGCCGCTTCTGGCTCACCAGATCGGTCTGGCGATCGAGCGCCTTCTCCAGGCCGACGGCGATGTAAAGGGTGGTGTGGAGTCCGCCGCCGCCGAGCGGATCGGCTCCGGCGGCCGGCCCGGTGCCGGGCTGCCGCTGCTGGCAGCCCGCCAGCAGCGCAGGCAGGGTCAGCCCGGCCAACGCCAGAACCGGCGTCACCTGCCGGCAGCGTCGCGGGGCAGACCGGGTGGCCACCGGCGGCCCCTAGTCCTCCGGGTAGAGCAGGCCGTCCAGCTCTTCGGGGTCCACGTCGTAGACGCGGGCCAGGGTGGTCTCGATGGCGCTGGTCACCACATCCGGCAGGAAGCGCATGGCGTTGATCGCGTCATCGGCGATCTCGTCGGTGAGCATGGGTTCACCGCCCAGCTTCTCGTCGTTGATCACGGCCATCACCCAGCTCTGGTAAGCGGTGACCAGATCGGCGAACTCGAGCTCCGGGTCATTGAGATCCAGGGCCATCGGGCGTCTCCAGGGACGTTGCCTCTGCAGTTTGCCCACTGGCGAGGATGGGTGTGCAGATGCCGGCGCCTGCCATGACCGACCCGACCGCCGTTGCCGGCCCCGAGGCTGCCGCCGTGCCCGAGGCCTCCAGGCTTCAGGCCACCCTGTTCGAGTTCGCCATCACCGAGCTGGTGCGGCAGCACCGGGAGAGCTTCCAGCCGGTGTGGAGCGCCGAGGGCTGGGCCAAGCTGCTGATCTGGCTGGCCCTCAACTGCGGCTGCTCCGGCGATCAGGCCAGCCTCGTGGCCTTTGCCGCGGCCCTGGGGCCCGCCCTGCGCGCCCGCATGCGACGGGTGTACTTCGAGCGGGAACTGGGCGATCTGGATCTCCAGGTGATGGCCGATCCGGCCGAGGCCCAGGTGCTGGTGCTGCCGCTGGCCCCGGGTGGGGAGCCCCTCAGCCTGGAGCGGGCGGCCGCGGCGGTGGAGCGGGTGGGCCTGGGGGCGAGGCTGGGCTCCGACCGCAGCCGCTGGCGCTGTCTGGAGGCGGCGGTGGCCATTCCCTGGGCGGAGCCCGCCATGCCCCCCGACGCCGGACGGCAGCCATGAACCTGATCGCCAGCTACCGCAATGCCGGCTACGAAGCCGTGGCCGATGCGGTGGTCGCCTTCTTCGATCGCCGCACCGATCTGCAGCGGCCAGGGGTGGCCTTCGGTCCCGAGGTCGGGGGGGAGGACCCGTCCGCCCAGGCCCCCGCCAAGGTGTCCACCGACATCAGCCTGGTGGCGATCGACCGCAGCGATCCGGAGGCCTTCGCCCTGGCGGAGGTGATCCTGCGCGGTGTCAACGCCGGCCTGGCCCAGTACCTCAGGGAACGACCGCTGCTGGCCCAGTGCTGCCCGGATCAGAGCGTGTTCGTGAACCCGATCTTCAACCTGCAGCGCTACGCGCCCGGCGAGGGCTTCCATGCCTGGCACTGCGACTGGACCCTCAGCGACGAGGCCACCGAACCCCAGGCCCGGGTGCTGGCCTGGATCCTCTACGCCAACACCCTGCCGGAGGGTGGCACCGAGTTCCACTGGCAGGGCCACCACGAAGAGGCCGAGCGGGGCAAGCTGCTGATCTTCCCGGCGGGGGTGTCCCACATCCACCGCGGCCGGGTGAGCCACAGCCACACCAAGACCATCGCCACCGGCTGGATCAATGGCGGCCGGCTGGACGACTACCTGCGGCGGCTGGCCGCCGAGCCCTGAGTGGCGCGCCAGGCGCGGCTGTCCTGTGGGCCGGAGTTGTGATGGTTTGTTCAGGGCCTGATCCCCTCTTGCGGTGGGGCTGCATACGTTGCGGGGACACCCTGAACCGTGTCTCGGATGGCCTCCAAGGAATACCGGCCCGGCACGGCCTTCCCCGGCGTGATCGGCCGCACGGCCGATGTCTCCACCCCGGCCTGGCCTGAGCCGATCCGCGCTCCGGAGGGCAGCCCCAACGTGCTGTTCATCGTGATGGACGACACGGGCTTCGGGCAGCTCGGCTGCTACGGCAGCCCGATCGCCACCCCCCACATCGATGCCCTGGCGGCCGAAGGGCTGCGCTTCAGCAACATGCACACAACGGCGCTGTGCTCGCCGTCGCGCTCCTGCATGCTCACGGGCCGCAACCACCACTCCAACGGGCTGGCCTGCATCACCGAGGGGTCGATGGGGTACCCCGGCTCCAACGGCTACATCCCGTTCGAGAACGGCTTCCTCTCCGAGATCCTGCTGCAGAAGGGCTACAACACCTACGCGGTGGGCAAGTGGCACCTCACGCCGGCCGAAGCCACCTCGGCAGCCGGTCCCTACGACCGCTGGCCCCTCGGACGGGGCTTCGAGCGCTACTACGGTTTCCTGGGGGGCGACACCCACCAGTACTACCCCGAGCTGGTGCGGGACAACACCCAGGTGGAACCCCCCGCCACCCCCGAGCAGGGCTACCACCTCACCCCGGATCTGGTGACGCAGGCCAAGGCGATGATCGCCGACGCCAAGCAGGTGGCCCCCAACAAGCCCTTCTTCCTCTACTTCGCCACCGGCGCCATGCACGCGCCGCACCATGTGCCGAAGGACTGGGCCGACAAGTACAAGGGGCAGTTCGACGACGGCTGGGACGCCTACCGCCAGAAGGTGTTCGCCCGGCAGAAGGAACTCGGCATCATCCCGCCCAACACCGTGCTGTCACGCCACGATCCCGACGTGCCCGACTGGGATGCCCTGTCGGAGGAGGAGCGGCGCCTCTACGCCCGGATGATGGAGGTGTTCGCGGGCTTCCTCGAGCACACCGATCACCACATCGGCGAACTGATCGCGTTCCTCAAGCAACTGGGGGAGTACGACAACACCCTGATCATGCTGATCTCCGACAACGGGGCCAGCTCCGAGGGGGGACCCACCGGTTCGGTGAATGAGGGCAAATTCTTCAACAACGTTCCTGAGAACCTCCAGCAGAACCTTGCCGCCATCGATGACATCGGCGGCCCGAAGTATTTCAACCACTACCCCTGGGGCTGGACCCACGCCGGCAACACGCCATTCCGGCGCTGGAAGCGTGAAACCTACCGGGGCGGCACCAGCGATCCCTTCATCGTGAGCTGGCCGAAGGGCATCGCCGCCCGGGGCGAGATCCGCAGCCAGTACTGCCATGCCATCGACATGCTGCCCACGGTGCTGGAGGCCCTCGGCATCGAGGCGCCGGCGGCGATCAAGGGGGTGACCCAGAGCCCGATCGAGGGATTCAGCCTGTTCGGTTGCTTCAACGACGCGGACGTGCCGAGCCTGCATCGCACCCAGTATTTCGAGATGTTCGGCCACCGCTCCCTGTATCACGAGGGCTGGCGGGCGGTGTGCCCCTGGCCGGGGACGTCCTTCACCGAGTCGGGCCGGCGTTTCGGTGATCCGATCAGCTACGACCAGCTGATCGAGCTCGATGCCCACGGCTGGGAGCTCTACAACCTCGAGGAGGATTTCGCCGAGACCAACAACCTCGCCGCCGCCGAGCGTGAGCGGCTGATCGCCATGATCGGCATGTGGTACGTGGAGGCCGGCCGCTTCAACGTGCTGCCGATCGACAGCCGCGGCACCCAGCGGTTTGGGATCGAACGGCCCCAGATCGCCGTGGATCGCGAGCGCTACATCTACTACCCCGGCACCCAGGTGGTGCCCGGGAATGCGGCTCCCCGCCTGTTGAACCGGCCCCACGCGATCTCGGTGGAAGCCGTGGTGCCCGAGGGAGGTGCCGACGGCGTGCTGTTCAGCATGGGCGGTAATGACGGTGGCTTCGCGTTCTACGTGCAGAACGGCACGCTCACCTACGGCTACAACTATGTGGCCGACACCCACTTCCGAATCACGGCGACGGCACCGATCCCGAGCGGCCATCACATCCTCAGTGTGGAGTTCACCCCCACGGGCCCTGCGGACATCGCCAATGGCAAGGGAACTCCGGCCCACATCACCCTGTTGGTGGACGGCCAGCCCGTGGGTCAGGGCGATCTGCCGGTCACCATCCCCCTCAGCCTGGGCCTGGCATCCGGCGTGGCGGTGGGGGCCGATCCGGGTTCACCCACCATGCCGGACTATCGGCCGCCCTTTGCCTACGCCGGTGTGGTGAAGCGTGCTCTGGTGGACGTCTCCGGGGAACTGGTGGAGAACCAGGAGGAACGGATGAGGATGATCCTGGCGCGGCAGTAGCTGTGGCGCCGGGCGCAGGGGCGCTTTGAGACCATGGGGCCATTGCTCATCCCCCTCCGCAAGCCATGGCTGAGGCCATTCCAGCTCCTGCCATGACTGAGGCCGCCCCCGCCGAGGCCCTCCCCAAGACCTACGACCCGGCTGGCACCGAGGCCCGCTGGCAAGCGGCCTGGGAGGCTGCCGGGGCCTTTCATCCGGATCCTGAGGCGCCGGGTGAACCGTTCTCGGTGGTGATCCCGCCGCCGAACGTGACCGGCAGCCTCCACATGGGCCACGGCTTCGAGACGGCCCTGATCGACACGATCGTGCGCTTCCAGCGGCTGCGGGGCCGCAACGTGCTCTGCCTGCCGGGCACCGACCACGCCTCGATCGCCGTGCAGACGATCCTGGAGAAGCAGATCCAGGCGGAAGGCGGCAGCAAGGACGACCTGGGCCGCGACGCCTTCCTCGAGCGCGCCTGGAGCTGGAAGGCCGAGAGCGGCGGCACCATCGTGGGCCAGCTGCGGCGCCTGGGCTACTCGGTGGACTGGGGCCGCGAGCGCTTCACCCTCGACCCCGGCCTGAGCGCCGCGGTGGCCGAAGCCTTCGTGCGCCTGCACGAGCAGGGGCTGATCTACCGGGGCGAATACCTGGTGAACTGGTGCCCCGCGTCGGGATCGGCGGTGAGCGACCTGGAGGTGGAAACCAAGGAGGTGGACGGCCACCTCTGGCACTTCCGCTATCCGCTCAGCGGCGAGCCCGGCGCTGGCGGCACCGACCACCTGGTGGTGGCCACCACCAGGCCGGAGACGATGCTGGGCGACACCGGCGTGGCTGTCCACCCCGACGACCCCCGCTACAGTGCCCTGGTGGGCCGCAGCCTCACCCTGCCGCTGGTGGGCCGCACGATCCCGATCGTGGCCGATGCCCATGTGGATCCGGCCTTCGGCACGGGATGCGTGAAGGTGACCCCCGCCCACGACCCCAACGACTTCGCCATCGGTGCCCGCCACGGCCTGCCGCTGATCACCGTGATGGCGAAGGACGGCACGATGAACGCCGCCGCCGGCCGCTTCGAGGGCCTGGATCGCTTCGAGGCCCGCAAGGCGGTGGTGGCGGCCATGGAAGCCGAGGGCTTCCTGGTGAAGGTGGAACCGCACCGCCACAGCGTGCCCTGCTCGGATCGTGGCAAGGTGCCTGTGGAGCCGCTGCTCTCCACCCAGTGGTTTGTGAAGGCCGAGCCGCTGGCGGCCCGCTGCCGGGAGGCGCTCGATCAAGGCCAACCCCGCTTCGTGCCGGAGCGCTGGGCCAAGGTGTACCGCGACTGGCTCACCGACATCCGCGACTGGTGCATCAGCCGTCAGCTCTGGTGGGGCCACCGCATCCCCGCCTGGTTCGTGGTGAGCGAGACGGGCGGTGTGATCACCGATGCCACCCCCTACGTGGTGGCCCGCGATGCCGCTGAAGCCGAGGCCAAGGCGGAGGCGCAGTACGGCGCCGCCAGCCGGGCGGCGGGTCGGCAGCTGCAGCTGGAGCAGGACCCCGACGTGCTCGATACCTGGTTCTCCAGCGGCCTCTGGCCCTTCTCCACCCTGGGCTGGCCCGACGACACGAGCGTCGACCTGGCCGCCTGGTACCCCACCAGCGTGCTGGTGACCGGCTTCGACATCATCTTCTTCTGGGTGGCCCGGATGACGATGATGGCCGGCGCCTTCACCGGCCGCATGCCTTTCCGGGACGTCTACATCCACGGCCTGGTGCGGGATGAGAACAACCGCAAGATGAGCAAGTCGGCGGGCAACGGCATCGATCCGCTGCCCCTGATCGAGCGCTACGGCGCCGATGCCCTGCGCTTCGCCCTGGTGCGGGAGGTGGCGGGCGCCGGCCAGGACATCCGCCTCGACTACGACCGCAACGACGGCAGCTCCGGCACGGTGGAGACGGCCCGCAACTTCGCCAACAAGCTCTGGAACGCCACCCGTTTCGCCCTGATGAACCTGGGTGGCGAGACGCCGTCCAGCCTGGGCCGGCCCCTGACCGCCGAGCTGGAGAGCGAGGACCGCTGGATCCTCTCGCGCCTGGCCCGCACCGCCGAACAGGCGGCGGAGCTCTACGGCAGCTACCGGCTCGGCGAGGCGGCCAAGCTGCTTTACGAGTTCGCCTGGAACGACCTCTGCGACCAGTACATCGAATGGGCCAAGCCTCGCCTGGCCGGGGAGGATCCCGCTGCCCGCACGGCGGCGCGCCGGGTGCTGGCCCACAGCCTCGAGGCCCTGCTGGTGATGCTGCACCCGCTGATGCCCCACCTCACCGAGGAGCTCTGGCATGCCGTGACTCGCGCCGAGGCCACGGAGTTCCTGGCCCTGCAGGCCTGGCCCGAGCTGGACGCCGGCTGGATCGATGAGGGCCACGAGCAGGCCTTCCAGTTCGGGATCGAGGCGGTGCGGGCCCTGCGTAACCTCCGCGCGCTTTCGGGGGTGAAGCCCTCGGAGCGGCTGCCGGTGGGGATTCACAGCGGCAGCCCGGAGCGCCAGGGCTTCCTGGAGGCCAACCAGGACAAGATCCTGCGCCTGGTGGGCGGCAGCGACCTCGGCCTGGAGTCCCAGCCCGCGGCGGGTCAGCTGCTCGGCATCGTGGACAGCGACGCCCAGGTGAGCCTGACCGTGCCGGAGCAGAGCCTGGGGGCCCTGCGCAGCCGGCTGGAGAAAGACCTGGCCAAGGCCGAGAAGGAGATCCAGGGGCTGGCCGGCCGCCTCGCCAACCCCAACTTCGCCGGCAAGGCGCCGCCGGAGGTCGTTGCCGCGTGCCGCGCCAACCTGGCGGAAGTCGAAGCCCAGGCCGCGCTGGCCCGGGGGCGGCTGCAGGGGCTGGGCTGAGGGCGGGCCTCCAGGTTGGCTAAGTCGAGGTGCAATCCAGCGCCCTGGAGACGGAATCAAGGAACCTGTCTCCCCGGAGCCAGCCCATCAGCGCCGAAGCCCCGATGACAAGTCCGATCAGGCCGAACTGGAGGGGGCTGGGTGCCGAGCCATCCCCGCTCCAACAAGGCCATGCAGAGCCCTGCTGGCGTAGGACTTCGGGGTGGTGTTCGTGTTCTGCATCCTTTGCTTTGTTTGCATCTTCGGCATCGCTGTCAGCCGCTTCGCTCCAGCCTGACAGCGAACTTCATCGCCATTCCGCCAGTTCCACGGTGATGCCCTCAGGCCCGGAGAGGAAGACCAGCTTGCGGGTGTTGAACGTCATCATCTGATTGCGCAGCTGCACCCCCTTGGCGGTGAGCCTGGCCACCTCGGCCTCAAGGTCGTCGACGGCGAAGCAGATGTGGTTGAAGCCCAGCCTGCAGAGGTTGGCGATCTCCGGGTCTGGGTGCACCTGTGGGTGGTGATACTTGAGCAGCTGCACTTCCAGGCGCGGCGTGGCGTGGGGGAGCACGAGCGTGACGTGTTCGGCCTCGATGCCATCCACTCCCATGTAGCTGGAGAACGTGGGGCCGCTGATCACCAGCGCCTTGTCTTCCTCGAAGCCCAGCAGGGCAAAGAACCGCCTGGCCGCCTCCACGTCCTGCACCACAACGGTGACGTGATCGAAATGGCTCACCATGGTGACGTCTGGCCCCAGCTGGGGTGCATCAGCCTGCTCAGTCTGCGGCCATCGGGCCATCACGGGCCGGATCGACGGGCCCGCCCTGCTGCGGCTCCACGACGCGCTCCTCCGTCTCGGCCCCAGCCTGAGGGCGGAGGTGAGCCGGCTGGCCCGTGGTGGCCGAACTGGAGGGGGCCGAGGCGGCCGTCGCGGGGCTCGAACAGCTTGGGATCCGCCAGGTCACCGTCGGCTACCAGCTGTGGTGTGCCCTGCACGCCCACCTGCTCCTGCGGCGCGGTCGCCGTGAAGAGGCCGCTGCGAGCGGCGTGCTGATCCCTACAGCCCCCGGCGATCCAGAGCATCGGCCAGCCGGGTCACCGCTGAGGCCAGCTGGGCCTGGGTGTCGGGGGCCGCCTCCGCCTCGGCCTTGGCGGCCTCCTTGCGCTTGGCCGCCTCGATGGCCCGCACGATCAGGAACACCACGAAGGCGATCACCAGGAAGTTGATCAGGGCCACCAGCACGGCCCCGGCCGGCCAGGCGCTGATCGATTCCACCTGGGCGGCCTTGAGCACCGGCTCCAGCAGGGTGGTCATCACCAGGCTCACCACCGCGTTCACCACCTGGCTGAAGGCGCCGCCGATCACCACGGCAACGGCGAGATCCACCACGTTGCCCTTGTTGATGAAGGCCTTGAAGTCGGCCAGCAGGCCGGGGCGGCGGGACGGCATGGAGACGCAGTGGATGACTCCCGAAAAGCTAGTGAGCCTGCTGCGCCGTGCAACACCAGACCCGGGTTTCGTGAGGCTCAGCGCTCCGGGTTCTGCTGCCGCTCCAGCAGGGCCTGGAGTCCCGCCTCGAGCGCCGGCGGCAGGTTGATCCTGAGGCTGCCGTCGCCCAGGTGCAGATCCCGCTGCGGGAAGGGCACGGTGATGCCGCGCTCCCTGAGCAGGGCTTCGATCCTGTAGTTCAGGTCGCTCACGATCTCGTACTGGCGCCGGGGCTCCCGCGTCCACACCAGCAGGGTGAAGTTGAGGGAGCTGTCGCCGAAATTGCTGAAGTACACCCGCGGCTGTGGCGATTTCAGAACGGCCGTATTGCCCTTGCAGGCGGCGATCAGGGCCTCGCGCACGGCGGTGGTGTCGGATCCGTAGGCCACCCCCACCGGCACCTGCAGCCGTGACACCGAACTGCCATGGCTCCAGTTGATCACTCGTGACTCGAGAAATTCGGAGTTCGGCACGATGATCGTGACCCGATCGAGGGTGGTGACCTTGGTGCTGCGCAGACCCAGGCTCTCCACCGTGCCCTGCAGATCGCCGATCTCCACGAAGTCGCCCACCTGGATGGGGCGCTCGAAAATGATGATCAGGCCGCTGAGGAAGTTCTTGCTGATCCCCTGCAGCCCCAGGCCCACCCCCACCCCGAGCACGCTGGCGAACAGGGTGAGCGAGGTGAGGTCGAGCCCCCACAGCTGCAGCAGCACCAGCGTGCCCACCAGCAGCAGGCCGTAGCGGGCCACGAAGGCCACCGCCTCCTGGCCGCCCTCGCTCATGCCCGTGTAGCGCAGCACCCGCCGGCGCAGCAGGCTCTGCAGCATCCCCACCGCCTGGGCCAGGGCGATGAACAGCAGCACGAGCACCACCACGTCCTGCAGCGAGTAGCTGCGGGAGCCCAGCGGCAGGAACGGAGCGCTGAGCCAGCGCCGCAGGGCCTCCACCACGCCGGCACTGAGGCTGCGGCTGAGGGGAAACAGATCCATCACCAGGGCCGCGGCCCCCAGCCACACCAGGCTCTGGAGCAGCACGAGGGCGCTGCGCAGCAGGAAGCGGTTGGAGCGGTCGCTGCGCTCCCCTTCGGTGGGCAGGGGCAGGGGGGTCAGCGCCTCGGGGCACCAGCGGCGCCACAGCCTGCGCAGCAGCAGGTGCAGCCCCAGGGCCGCCAGCAGGATCGCCAGCATCCGCGGCAGCATGCGCACCATGTGCTCGGGGGTGCGTTCCTGCCGGGCACGGGCGATGGCCGCCTCCAGCTGGCTCTGCCACTGCTCGGCCTGCTCCCGTGCCTCCAGGCCCTCGGGCACATCCCGTTCCGTCACCGTCACCAGGGTGCGGCCGTTGAGGCTGAGCACCGGCAGGTTGTTGGCCTCCTCCACCGTCACCTGCACCGGGCGCCCTGAGGCCACGGCCTCCTCCAGCCGGCCGTTCACGGTGCTGCTGCGCTGCTCGGCCGTGAGGTTGCGTGAGGGCCAGAGGTTGAACAGGGTGCGCCCATCCAGCAGGATCGGGGCCGGGTTCGCCGTTGCGGTGCCCTGGGCCAGCGCCGGTGTCAGCCCGATCAGCAGCCCCAGCAGCGTCGCCGTGAGTGTCCTCCACAGCCCGACCCGCACGCCCATGGCCCCGCTTCACCGATTCACGTTAGGAACGGGTCAGGGGTCGGCGGCTGCCCCGTGTTGGAAGGGCTGGGTTCCGGTCTGACTGGGGTCGCACAGCCATTGAGCCCCTCCTGGTGTGCAGCCGGATCCAGCACTTGTCCGGATCCTGCACCTGTTCTGTCGCACTGTCATGCAGCGCCGAAGACAACCCCGGTGCGGGATGGATGTCCTTCAGCGAAGCTTTCCAGGCCCTTAACCCTGGGTTATCGGGTGCAGGCTGCTTCCCTGAGAGCTTGAAGCTCCCGTTGGACGTTGATCCATGGTTGCTTCCGATCAGAGCAGGGTGTTTGGGGCCGCTGCCACCTGGCCAGCCCGGACGAAGTCCCGCCTTCAGGCAAGGATCGCCCGGCTGGAATCCGTTCTGCACCAGCTGTCCTCAGATGATGACATGTCAGAGCGGCTGAAGCGGCGAGAGAGACGCCTGATGCAGAAGCTGGAAGCGTTGGAGCGCAGACACGCAGGCCGCTCGAAGCACGGTGGCCAGAAACGTGACGACGACGTCTCGGAGCGTCCGGCCGACGCCCTGGTGGGTCGTTTGGATTTCACGCCGGAAGGAACCAGCGGCGAACAGTTCCAATCAGAAATCTCCGCCTATGTGCGGGTGGGCAAGAGGTTCTTCCTCCTGTCTTCCGGTGGTGGTGAGACACTCCAGATCACCGAGGCCACCGATCCGTCCTCCCCGCAGCTCATCCAGCGGCTCAGCTACGGAGGTGGTTATGTGAGCACCTCGGTGGCGGCCTACGGGGATCTGGTGGCTGTGGCCCTCACCCCTGGCGACTACGACGCCAATCCTGCTCCCGGGATGGTGCGTTTCTTCCGCATGCAGCGGGATGGAACGCTGCAGCTGCTGCAGGATGTGAGCGTGGGCTACCTGCCCGATGGCATCGCCTTCAGCCAGGATGGCCGCAGGCTGGTGATCGCCAATGAAGGCCAGCCCAGCGCTGACTACAGCGTTGATCCGGTGGGCTCCATCGGTATCATCGCGATCAAGGGTGAGAAGAATCCGCGCTTCGATTATCTCGATCTTGGCTTTGACCAGCCTGGGCTTGACATTCCTGCTGACCTGCGGATTTCCGGGCCTGCCGGTACAACCGTTCCACAGGATATCGAGCCTGAATATGTGAGCATTCTGGGTGATAAGGCCTATGTCACCCTGCAGGAGAACAATGGCGTTGCCGTTGTGAATCTCAAGACCGGGCGCATCGAGGCCATCCAGGCCCTGGGAACGGTGGATTACTCCCAGTTCGCCGTTGACCTTTCCGACAGGGACAATGCCGCGGGAACTGATGGGGTGTTCAATCCACTGCTGGGTCAGGAGTTCCTTGGCCTGCGGATGCCCGATGGCATCAGTGCCTTCAAGGTGAAGGGGCGCACGTACTACATCACGGCCAACGAAGGTGATGCTCGTGAATACGGTGCCTATGAAGATGTCGCCCGCAATCCGGCAGCGCCGGATGGTCGCCTCGAGACCATCGTGACCCCGGATGGCGGCCAGACCAGCCTCTCCCAGACCAACCTCTCCCTGGGCGGCCGTTCGGTGAGCATCTTCGATGCCAAGACCGGTGCCCTGGTCTGGGACAGCGGCAACAGCCTGCAGACCATCGCCTTCGCGGCTGGCACCTATGACGACGGCCGCAGCGACGCCAAGGGGGTGGAATCGGAAACAGTCACCACGGTGAAACTGGATGGACGCACCTACGCCATCGTGGGCATGGAGCGCGGACTCAAGACCACTCTGGCCGTCTTCGACATCAGCAATCCTGCCGATGGTCGCTACGTGAGCCATCGGGTGATCGAGGGCAGCCTGTCACCCGAGGGTCTGCTGCTGATCCCCGCCAAGGACAGTCCCACGGGCCGTAGCCAGTTGGTGGTGTCGAACGAGGTGAGCAATACCCTCGACATCCTCGATCTCGGAGTCCTGATCGAATCTCCCGGCCTCGGCAGCGCCGGTTTCTTCGAGCCCACCATGCTGAAGGATGTGGCGGGAGGCCCGGAGCTGGCGGTGAGCAACCTGCTCACCAACGGCGAGTTCACCAACGGCCTGGAGCCGGGCAGCAGTGTGTATGCACCCACCGGCATCCTCGATGGACTGGGTGCCTTTGACAACGGCGATGGCACCTACACCGTGCTGGCCAACAGCGAGCTCAACCGCGGCACCGGCACGCCCTACCTGGTGGGCACCGCAGCCCTGACCGGTGCCCGCATCCACAAGCTGATCGTCGACAAGGACACCGATGACGACGCCAGCAACGGCTACCAGTCGGCGCTGATCGCCGGTGGGATCGCCTACACCTCCATCATCGATGCCGACGGCAATCTGGTGACCGATGCGGCCCAGATCGGCGGCGGCTTCAACCGCTTCTGCTCGGGCAGTTTCGAGATGGCGAACCGCTTCGGTGAGGGTCACGGCTTCGTGGACGCCCTCTATCTCACCGGTGAGGAAGCGGATGAGGGTCTGTTCTACGCGCTCGACACCGCCACCGACACCCTGTATGCCCTGCCGGGCCTGGGTCGGGGCGGCTGGGAAACGGCCGTCCAAGTGGACACCGGCAGCAGCGACAGCGTGGGTGTGCTGCTGATGGACGACAACACCGCTCCGCTCTACCTCTGGGTGGGCACCAAGTCCACGGATCCCGCCGCCGGGTTCCTCGAGCGCAACGGCCTGGCGGCCAGCCAGGGCGAGGTGTACACCTGGGTGCCGACACCGGGGGGCCTCATCGGCACCGATGCCGGGCTGGCGGGCGTTCCCGATTCCGCCGACCTCAACCTCCTCTCCCTGGCCACTCCGGCTTCCGGTAGCTGGCAGCTGGTGGGCTCCGGTACCGACGTGGCGGGCTGGGACGAGAGCACCCTGCGCGGTACCGCCAATGCCCTCGGTGCCCTGCAGCTCAGCCGCCTCGAGGACGCCAGCATCAATCCGGAGGATGGCCAGGAAGTGGTGCTGGCCACCACGGGGAACGCGGCCTTTGGCGGCGCGGATACCTTCGGCAATCTGATCAGCCTCGATCTCAGCGGGGCCTTCAACGCCGACGGTCTGATCGACGCTTCGAACAGCACCGATCTGGCCGTGATCTACGACGGCGATCGGGAGATCGCCGCCTGGGATGCGGCCAATGGCAACAATGACGGCGTCATCGACGCCGGCCAGGAGGGTGCCTTCGGCGCCACGATCATCCGCAACCCCGACAACCTCACCTGGGCGGGGGATGGCTCTGTCTATGTGCAGGAAGACCGCTCGGTCTCCCCGGCCTACTTCAGCCAGGAGGAAACCTCGATCTGGAAGGTGAGCCCCACCGCCACCGATCCGATCACCGGTCAGGCCACCAGCGAGCGCTGGGCCCAGATCGACCGCACCGCCGTGCCCACGGCCGCAGGTCAGACCGATCCCAGTGCCAGCGACCCCGGCAACTGGGAATCGTCCGGGATCATCGATGTCTCCCCCATCTATGACCAGGCTGCCGGCAGCACCTTCCTGGCAGATGTGCAGGCCCACAGCCTGCGGGACGGCACCATCGGCGGCAACAACAACCTGGTTCAGGGCGGCCAGCTCAATCTGATCCAGGACATGGCGTCCACCCCGATGCTCTGAGCTGGAGGCCGTCCTCCCCAGGCAGGCTGCGGGCCCCGTCAGGGGCCCTTGGTCAGTCGGCGTCCAGCAGGGCCAGCAGCCCCGCCTCATCCAGCACCGCCACCCCCAGGCTCTCAGCCTTGGTGAGCTTGCTGCCGGCCTCCTCACCGGCCACCACGTAGCTGGTCTTCTTGCTCACCGAGCCCGTGACCTTGCCGCCTGCGGCCTCGATCAGCTCCTGGGCCTGGCGGCGGCTGAGGCTGGGCAGGGTGCCGGTGAGCACGAAGGTGCGGCCCGCCAAGGGAGCGTCGCCGCCCGCCTCCGCCGCTCCAGCGGCGCCCTCCTCTGGACTGGCCGCCAGGCTGAAGCCCTGCGCCGCCAGCGCCGCCAGCAGCTCCTGGTTGGCGGGGGTGTGGAACCACTGCTGCAGGCTCTGGGCGATCTCGTCGCCGATGCCGAACACCGCCGTGATCGGCTCGGACTCGCCGGCGGCGGCCTCCGCCAGAGCGGCGGCGCTCGGAAAAGCCCTGGCGAGGGCCTTGGCATTCACCTCGCCCACGTGGTGGATGCCGAGGCCGTAGAGCTGGCGGTGCCAGGGCTGCCGTTTCGAGGCGGCCAGGGCCGCCACCAGATTGGCCGCCGACTTCTCCCCCCATCCGCTCCAGGCTGGCCAGCAGGGCGGCATCGAGCCGGTAGAGCCCGGCGATCGAGCGCACCAGGCCCCGGTCCACCAGCTGCTCGATCAGCTTGCTGCCGAGGCCATCCACATCCAGGGCCGCCTTGCTCACCCAGTGGCGCAGGGCCCCGCGCAGGATCGCCGGGCAGCTGCTGTTGACGCAGCGGGTGGCGGCCTCCCCAGCCTCCCGCACCAGCTCCGAGCCGCATTCGGGGCAGTGCCTGGGCAGCTCCAGCCGCCTGGCAGCCGCTGGCCGCAGTTCGGGTAGCACCCGCACCACCTCGGGGATGATCTCGCCGGCCTTGCGTACCACGATGGTGTCGCCGGCGTGCAGATCCAGCTCGGCCAGCCGGTCGGCGTTGTGCAGCGTGGCGCGGCTCACGCTGGTGCCGGCCAGGGCCACCGGTTCGAACTCCGCCACCGGCGTCACCACCCCGGTGCGCCCCACCTGGCAGCTCAGCCGCAGCAGCCGGCTGGGGGCCTCCTCGGCGGCGTACTTGAGGGCGATCGCCCAGCGGGGGGCCTTCTGGGTGAAGCCGGCATCGGCCTGCAGACGCAGGTCGTCGAGCTTCACCACCACGCCGTCGGTGGCATAGGGGAGCTGGCGGCGCTCCGGCTCCCAGCGGGTGAAGAAGGCCTCCACCGCCGCCAGATCGGCCAGCAGCTCCGCATTGGGGTTCACCTTGAAGCCCGCCGCCCGCAGCCACGCCAGGCTCTCCCATTGGCTGGACGGCCGGGGCGGATCGCCGGGGCCCGGCTGCCAGTCGTCCGGCAGGTGCAGGGTGTAGGCGAAGAAATCCAGCCGGCGGTCCGCCACCACCTGGGGATCGAGCTGCCGCAGGGTGCCGGCGCAGGCGTTGCGGGGATTGGCGAAGGCCGGCTCGCCGCGGGCCAGGCGCTCGGCATTGATGGCGGCGAAGGTGCCATCGGGAATCAGGGCCTCACCGCGCACCTCCACCCAGGCGGGGGGGGCCTGCAACCGCAGCCGCAGCGGCACGCTCTGGATCGTGCGCACGTTGGCGGTGATCTCCTCGCCCCGTTCACCGTCGCCGCGGGTGGCGGCCCGCTCCAGCAGGCCCTCCCGGTAGCTGAGGGCCAGGGCGTTGCCGTCGATCTTCAGCTCCCCCACCATCGCCAGGTCCGGCAGCGGCTCCCCGGCGGCGGGCGTGCGGTCGAGCACCTTCAGCAGCCGGGCGTACCAGGCTTCCAGCTCTTCGGTGGAGAAGGCGTTGTCGAGGCTGAGCAGAGCGATGCGGTGCTCCACGCTGCGGAAGCCCTCGGCCGGGCTGCCCCCCACCCGCTGAGTGGGGCTGTCGGGCCGGATCAGTTCGGGGTGGGCCTGCTCGAGCTCCAGCAGTTCCCGGTAGAGCCGGTCGTAGACCGGATCCTCCATGACCGGAGCATCCAGCACGTAGTAGGCGTGGGCGGCCTGGGTGAGCAGCCGCTGCAGCTCGGCGATGCGGTCCCGGAGGGGCTCGGGGGCTCCAGCCACGCCGGCCTCAGGCGCCGACGGTGCGGATCCGGTCGATGCGCCACTGGTCCTCCACCTTCACGAAG
Source organism: Cyanobium sp. PCC 7001 (assembly GCF_000155635.1). Classification (NCBI taxonomy): domain Bacteria; kingdom Bacillati; phylum Cyanobacteriota; class Cyanophyceae; order Synechococcales; family Prochlorococcaceae; genus Cyanobium; species Cyanobium sp. PCC 7001. Next base: position 1,849,540 of record NZ_DS990556.1, on the reverse strand, counting down.
GTGAAATCGAGGGGCAGCTCCTCCTTGGCCTCGGTGAGCAGCTTCACCGTGAGGATCAGCTGGCCCTCCTGCAGCCGGGGCCGGCCGGATTTCAGGTTGCGGTACTTGTTGAGCTTGAGCCCGGCCAGGTACTGGATGAACTGCTTGCGGTTCACATGGGTGCGGTAGTTCTTCGTGGTGAGCAGGTAGGCCCCGTCCACCTGGCCGCTGGCCACCTGGGTGAAGAACTGTTTGATCAGCGGGTTGATGCCCCGGGCACTGAGCACCAGCTTCACCGCCGTGATCGTCCAGTAGAGGAGCAGGGCTCCGGCACCGGCCAGGAGGGCCTTGCTGCCGATCTCGCGGGTCAGAGCCCAGTCCATAGGCCGGTGAATCTGTGTTGAATGGCCCCAGAGTCTGACTGACCAGGCCCCCGGCGTGCCGCTTGAGCCCCTGCTGCCGCTGTTCCACCGGTTGAACCGGGAGCATTTCGACGCCAGCCTGGCTCCGCTCGGCACGCCGCTGGTGGATCTGCGCTGGAGCGATGGCCGCATGCGCCGCACCGCGGGCCTCTATCGGCGGGGCCGCCGCCCCGACGGCAGTGCCCTCTGCGAGATCGTGCTCTCCCGCCCCCTGCTGGATCCCCTGCCCCGCGAGGCCCTGCTCAGCACCCTCTGCCACGAGATGATCCACGCCTGGGTGGACCGGGTGCTGCAGGTGCAGGAGGTGCACGGCCCCAATTTCCGCCAGCGGATGGCAGCGATCAATGCGGCCCAGGATGGCTTCGAGGTGAGCCTGCGGCACCGCTACCCGCTGCCGGGCGGTGCCGTGGCCACCAGCCGCTGGATCGCCCGCTGTCCGCTCTGCGGCATCACCGCCCCCTACCGCCGCCGGGTCCGCGGCCTGGCCTGCCGGGCCTGCTGCGAGCGCCACCACGGCGGCCACTGGCATCCCAGCTGCCTGCTGGACTTCCACCAGGCCGCCTAAGGTCGGCGCCGCTGCGGCCTGGGTGCGGGCCTATCCCTTGGGCATCTTCCTCTGGACTCTGCAGATCGGCGGCCTGAGCATCGCGCTGGTGGGTCTGAGCCGCGAACGCTGGCTCGCCCGGCGACGCCGCGATCTGCTGCCGCGCCGCGCCCCGGCTCGATAGCGTTGTCCCAGTGGCATGGCCCCATGCGAGAGCCCTGGTCCGAGTCCGATCCCCCGTCTGCGCCGGAGCCCAGGTACGGCGCGGAGTCCCGATTCTCTGCAGCGGGGCGTGGCGACGGTGTGCGCCGGGATCTCGACCGCTGGGTGTCGGCGGGACGCCAGCTGGTGGATGGGGTGTCCGGGGCTCGCCCTGGCTCGCGTCCGTCGGGGCGTGGGGCCGGCCGTGGAGCCGGCGGGCTGCCGCGCCTCAACGACCTGGGCCGCTGGGTGGAGGGCAAGCTCGACTGGATCCTCGACGACGAGGACGACTGGCGGGAGCCCTGGGAGGAGGCCCCGCCGCGGGTCGGGCGGCAGCCGGACCGGCGCGGTGAGCCGGCTCGGGAATTCCAGTCAGCCCCTCAGCCCGCGCGGACGCCCGCGCCGGCGCCGGCCAGCGCGCCCCGCCGGCGGCTCGAAGCCCGCTCCCGCCGCGGGGGCGACGTGCCGGTCAACCCGGGGCGGGAGCGCCCCGCCGCCGCGCCCGGGGCCAGCACGCCTGCCGCAGCCGAGACCGCAGCCGAGGACTGGCCCGATGAGGACAGCTTCAGCCTGCCCCGCTGGCAGCGCCCCCGCGGGGCGGTGACACCGCCGCCGGAGGACCGCCGCGCCCCGGGGCGCTCGGCCCCTGCCGAGGGTGGTGCCGGTCCCAGGCCGATGCCGCGCTCGAGCCGCCGCCGGCCCCGCTGATTAGGTTGAGGCCGTCTGCATCCCTGACATGAGCAGCCTGGTGGTGGTGGGCTTCCCCAAAGCGGAGGAAGCGGAGGCCGTGCGCCGCGAACTGGTGGACATCCAGCGTGAGCAACTGATCGCCCTGGAGGACGCCGTGGTGGTGGAGCACGACGCGGAGGGGCAGGTGCACCTGCGCCAGGCGCTCAACCTCACCGCCGCCGGTGCCCTGGGCGGGGGCTTCTGGGGCACGCTGGTGGGCCTGCTCTTTCTCAACCCCCTGCTGGGGGCGGCCGTGGGGGCCGGCGTGGGGGCGGCTTCAGGCTCCCTGTCCGACATCGGCATCAACGACGGCTTCATGCGGGAGCTCGGCGAGACCCTGCCCCAGGGCACTGCCGCGCTCTGTCTGCTGGTGCGGGAGGCCACCCCGGATCGGGTGATCGAGCGGCTGCGCTCCCATGCGCCCCACGCCCGCCTCCTGCGCACCAACCTCAGCCACACGGACGAGGATCAGCTGCGGGAGATGCTGGAGCGGGCCCGCAAACAGGCCGAAGGCTTGCGGCTCGGCTGAGCACGGTTCGGCTGGCTGCGCCGCCGGGGGCTCGCCACGGTGAAGCCGCTGCCGCGCTGCCGCAGCTCCAGGTTCACCGAACCCACCAGTTCGCTCGGCATCTCGGCGGCCATCTCCTCCGGGGAGGTGCTGATGGCGCCGGAATCGCTGAGCAGGGCTTCGAGCAGATCGGCCCAGAGTTGCACGAGCCGGTTCTGAGCCACCGGCTGCAGCCCCTGGCGCTCCAGGATCGTGCCGCAGGCCTGGCGATGCCAGAGGGCGCTGCGGTGGTGGGCGCGCGGATGGGCGAGCAGGGCCAGGCCGTGGCCCAGGGCGTGGGCGGTGGGGGCCCCGTTGTCCTGGCGCAGGCCCGCGGCGCTGAGCTGGCGGCCGCAGAGCACGGCGGAGATGCCGTAGAGCCGGCCGAGTTCGGTGAGGCTCAGCCACTCGGGCTGGGGAGGAGAACCGTGATGGAGGGGGGAGGGCTGGGCCATGGGGCTGCCGGGGCGGATGCCTGCGAGAACATGGCACCCATGATCAGAAGGAACTCAGGGCTGTCAATCCGTCAAGCCTGAGCAGTAGCAAGCTGTTACCAAGTTTGCAAATTGACATATCGCTAGATGCCGGCCTGTGCCGCGGCCGACCAGGCCGGCAGGGCAGGCCCGAGCCACTGCTCCAGTTCTGGTGAGAACACCTCGCGGATCACCGTGAGGGGCTGGCCCCCTCGGAAGAAGCGGTAGTGACGGCTCCAGAACGGCCCCGGCTGGCCGAAGCGCTGCGCCAGCCAGAGGGCGTCCACCTGGCCGAGCCCGTCCACTTCCCGGAACAGCTCGGCGCGGTTGCTGGTGAGGCTGCGCCAGATCGGCTGGTCACGCTGCTGCAGGTGCTCCTCGGCCCGCTGCTGATTCCACCAGCTCTCGGCCCAGGCCAGGGTGTGGGGCCCGCAGCGCAGCCACACCTGGCGCCGGATCAGGGGTTCCGCCAGTTCCTCCACCTCCGCGGGGGGCCTGGCGCCGTCGTCCGGCCGCTGCAGGCCCATGGCCACCAGCTCGATCTCCACCGGCAACCCGGTGAGGGATTCCAGATGGCGGGTGGGACTGCCGTCGCCCAGCAGCAGCAGCCGCCAAGGGCCGGTGAGCTCTCCACAGCAGCCCTGGCGCAGTGCTCCCTGCACGAGGGCGGTCTGCCACAGCAGCGTCGGCGATGGAGCTGGGGCAGCCACCGGCATCAGACTCCTCCACCAGGGCTCATTACCCTAGAAATCGCCAGAGGGCGGCCGCGGCCATGACCCAGGTGCTGCCTCCGGTGGTCGTGGCCAACCTGCACCGCCGCTACACGGGCGTGTCGGCCACCGTGCGCGCCCTCCTGCCGTTGCAGCGCCGCACTCTGGCGATCGGCCTGCTCGACACCGGCCAGCTGGGCCTGCCCGCGGCAATGGGCTGGCTGGATCTGCTGGGGCAGGGCTGGGGTCGGCCGGCCGGGCACCGCTGGCGGGTGTGGCATGCCCGCCGGGATGGGGAGATTCTGGTGGGGCTGCTGCTGCGGTCGGTGCTGCGGCAGCCCTGGCGGCTGCTCTTCACCTCGGCCGCCCCGAAGCGGCCCGGCCCTGTGCTGCGCTGGCTGATCCGCCGCTGCGACGGGGTGATTGCCACGTCGGGGCGCTCGGCGGCCTTTCTGCCGCCTGGCTGCGTCAGCGCCACGATCCACCATGGGGTCGACACCGCCTTCTACAGCCCGGGTGGTGTCGGGCCGCACCGGCGCGCCTCCCCTCCCCGGGTGCTTCTGCCGCTGCTGAGTGGCGGTGATGGGGCCGACCTGCGGCTGATCGGCTGCTTCGGGCGCCTGCGGCCCAGCAAGGGCACCGATCTGGTGGTGGAGGCCCTGATCGCCGCCCTGCCGGCGCGGCCCGGCTACGGGGCCTTCTTCACCGGCCTGGTGCAGCCGGCGGATCGGCCCTTTCTGGAGCGGCTGCAGCAGCGGATCGCGGCGGCGGGGCTGGAGAAGCGGATCCAGTTTCTGGGCGATCTCGATCGCGACACCGTTCGGGACTGCTACCGCTGCACCAGCCTCTGCGTGGCGGCCTCGCGGCGGGAGGGTTTCGGGCTGACGCCTCTGGAGGCCATGGCCTGCGGCTGTGCCGTGCTCACCTCCCAGGCAGGGGTGTGGCCCGAGCTGATCGACGCCGAGGTCGGTCGCCGCTTCGACACCGGCAGCGCCGCCTCGCTGACGCGGGAACTGCTCTGGCTGCTGGATCACCCCGATGAGCTGGAGGCCATGGGGCTGAGGGCCCGCCAGCGGGCGGTGGCCCGTCACTCGCTCCAGGCCGAGGCCGAGGCGATCAACGCGGTGTATGGGGCCCTGATGGCCGGTGAACTCAGCTGCCGCCGCTGATGCTCACCTTGCGCTGCTCCCCGCCACGCTCGATCACGACGTGGTCGCCCTGGGCCGAGCGGAGCCGCCAGCCCGAACTGCCGATCGTCTCCCCCACCGCCGCGCTGGTGGAGGCGTTGCCGATCTGGAAGATGGCGGAGCCGCCCTGGCCCTGGGCCTGCACCACCCCCACCAGGTGGGGGGCGTCGCCGCCGCCGCCCGAGGCTCCGGCACCGCCCGAGGGGGTGCTGCTGCGTCCGGAACCGGTGGCTGCAGGCGCCGGGCTCCCCACCCGGCTGCTCATGGGAACCTTGAGCACGTTGGCAGAAGGGGCGCTGCTGGCCGGCAGGGTGGCCAGCTCCTCCATCCAGGGCTCAGCCGGTGGCGGTGGCGGCAGGCCATTGTCTGCGGCTGCGGGATCCACACCGCCGGCGAGGGTGGCGGGCGGGGTGGAAGCCGGCTCGGCGGCCACGGGGCCCATGGTGCGGAGCCGCTCGATCATCAGCATGTTGCGCTCCTGACGGATCGCCTGCTGACTCTGGTTCCACACATTCAGGGCGATCAGCCCGAGGCCGGAGAGCAGGGTCACCGTGATGCTGACGCTGGCCAGGATCAGGGAGGGCGAGAAGCTGGCTGAGCCCTGGTGGTGTGGGTGGGTCCGGCTGCCCTGGCGGCTGCTGGACCGGGCGGAGGGGGGAATCGGCGATTCAGAGATCTGGCTGGCCGGCTCCAGCGGAGGGCCGCCCGACAGCGGCGGCGGTGTCTCGCAGATCTCGACGTCAATGGCGGCGTCGGGTGAGAACACGTTGTTCATCACCTGCTCGGCGCGCAGCTCCCAGTACGCACGGGAGGTGGGTATGCCTCGAACCGCCGTCACGGCCGCCCCGGTGACAAGTGGCGCCAACCTTACCGCCAACTTTCCGGATTGACGAGGCGGAAGGTTGGCGGTTCAGGAGCAGCCTCAGGCGGCCTGCAGGGTGGCTGTGCCGTTGCCGCCGCCCTCGTCCCCCAGGTAGCGGTGCAGGAAGCTGCCCTGCATCACCGCCTCCTGAAGGAAGCGCAGGCCCACGAAGCACTGGTCGCCGTGGATCTGGCACCAGATGGTCTCCGCCACGACGCATACCTCGCCGAGGCCGATCGAGGGATAGAGCAGCAGCTGGATCCCCTGCCGCGCAGGCAGCGGCTGCTTGGCCTTGACCAGCAGGCAGGCCCCGGCCCAGCTGAGGTCCCACACGATGCCGTGATGGAGGGTCTGCCCTTCGTGCACCAGTTCGGCGTTGATTCCCGCGCTGTTCAAGGGAACCTGGTTGCGGCGCAGTCTCCTGGGCCGATAGCGGCTGGAGAGCGGCATGGGGGCTCCTACGGGGTATCCATTTCAGTCTTACCGCTCATCCCCAGTCCTGTCGACTTGCTTGCTACAGCAGCCGTTCCCGGCTGGCTCATTCGGGGCTGACATCAGGGTTGCAGCGGCCCCAGAAGGGCCCTGGCGTGCCAGGCCAGATGGTCGGCGATGAAGCTGGCGATGCCGTAGTAGCTGTGGTCGTAGCCCTCCTGCAGCCGCAGCTCCAGCGGCTGGCCTGCTGCAGCGGCGGCCTCGCGGAGAGCTTCGGGGTGGAGCTGGCTCTGGAGGAAGGGATCGGCCGTTCCCTGGTCCACCAGGATCGGCAGGGGGGTGTCGCCATCCGGGCCGAGTGCCCGGTGCCCCGCGCGCAGCAGGGCCGCGGCATCCCAGCCTTGCCAGGTGGCCGGATCCGGCCCCAGCAGATGGGTGAAGGCCTTCTGCCCCCAGGGGCAGGCGCTGGGGTTGGCGATCGGGGCGAAGGCGGACACGGCGCCGTAGCGGCCGGGATGGCGCAGGGCCGCCACCAGGGCGCCATGGCCGCCCATGGAGTGGCCGCAGATGCTGCGCCGCGGCGTGAGGGGCAGCTCCGCTTCCACCAGCCGGGGCAGCTCCTCCACCACGTAGCTGTGCATGCGGTAGTGCCGGCTCCAGGGGGCCTCGGTGGCATCCACGTAGAAGCCGGCGCCGTGGCCGAAGTCCCAGCCGCCGTCGGGATCGTCCGGCACCGCCGCCCCGCGGGGACTGGTGTCGGGCAGCACCAGGGCCAGCCCCAGCTCGGCCGCCAGCCGCTGGGCCCCGGCTTTCTGGGCCATGTTCTCGTCGGTGCAGGTGAGCCCCGAGAGCCAGTACACCGCCGGCACCTGTGCGCCCTGCAGGGCGGCCGGTGGCAGAAACACCCCGAACACCATGGAGCAGGCCAGCTCCCGGGACTGGTGGCGGTAACGGCGTTGGGAACCGCCGAAGCAGCGGCTGTCACTGAGCAGCTCGAGCGGGGACAAGGGCGATGCGGCGATGGAGGGCTGGGTTCGGATGGGTGGCTGGGCAGCTGGGCAGCGGTTGGGCGGTGGTGGGGGTGGAAACGCCTCGCCCGGCTCAGAAGTGGATCACGCTGCGGATGCTCTTGCCCTCGTGCATGAGCGCGAAGGCCCGGTTGATCTCCTCGAGCCCCATGGTGTGGGTGATGAAGGTGTCGAGGGGAATCTCACCCCGCTGGGCCCGCTCCACGTAACCGGGCAGCTCGGTGCGACCCCGCACCCCGCCGAAGGCGGAGCCCCGCCACACCCGGCCGGTCACCAGCTGGAACGGCCGGGTGCTGATCTCCTGGCCGGCGCCCGCCACCCCGATGATCGTGGATTCGCCCCATCCCTTGTGGCAGGCCTCCAGGGCGGCGCGCATCACGTCCACGTTGCCGATGCATTCGAAGGAGTAGTCCACGCCGCCGTCGGTGCGATCGATCAGCACCTGCTGGATCGGCGCGTCGTGCTCCCGGGGGTTGAGGCACTCGGTGGCACCCAGCTGCGTGGCGATGGCGAACTTGGCCGGATTGAGGTCGATGCCGATGATCCGCGAGGCTCCCGCCATCACCGCGCCGATCACCACGGCCAGGCCGATGCCCCCCAGGCCGAACACGGCCACGGTGCTGCCCGGTTCCACCTTGGCGGTGTTGAGCACGGCGCCGATGCCGGTGGTGACCCCGCAGCCCAGCAGACACATCTTCTCCAGCGGCGCCTCCTTGTTGATCCGCGCCACGGCGATCTCGGGCAGCACCGTGTACTCCGAGAACGTGGAGGTGCCCATGTAGTGGTGGATCATCCGCCCGTCCCTGGAGAAGCGGCTGGTGCCATCCGGCATCAGGCCCTGGCCCTGGGTGGTGCGGATCGCCTGGCAGAGGTTCGTCTTGCCCGAGAGGCAGAACTTGCACTGCCGGCATTCCGGTGTGTAGAGGGGAATCACGTGGTCACCCACGGACACCGAGGTCACCCCCTCGCCCACCGCCTCCACCACGGCACCGCCCTCGTGGCCGAGGATCGCCGGGAACAGGCCTTCGGGGTCGGCCCCCGAGAGGGTGTAGGCATCGGTGTGGCACACGCCCGTGGCCACCAGCCGCAGCAGCACCTCACCGGCGCGCGGCGGTGCCACATCCACCTCGGTGATCTCCAGGGGCTGGCCCGGGGCCCAGGCCACGGCGGCACGGCTGCGGATCATCGGCTCAAGGCGACTGGCCTCATCCTGCGCCCTGGCCCGAGGCTGTGCCCACGGATGGATCCGGGGCCGTCGCGGCGGCCAGCGGCTGGGCCTCACGCCGCCGGCGCAGCTCCAGCCACAGCATCAGCGCCGTGATGTCCGCCGGGCTCACCCCAGGCACCCGTGAGGCCTGGCCGAGGGTGTGGGGCTGCACGGCGGCCAGTTTCTCCCGGGCCTCATGGGAGAGGGTGCCGATGCCGGCGTAGTCGAGGCCGGCCGGCAGGGGCCGGTCCGCCTGCCTGCGCACCTGGTCGATCTGCTGCTGCTGGCGGGCCAGATAGCCGCTGTACTTGATGTCGATCTCGGCTCCCTCGCGCACCTCCGCCGGCAGATCGGATCCGGCCAGGCCATGGCGCACCAGATCGGCGCTGTGGAATCCGGGACGGCGCAGCAGATCGGCCAGGGTGATGGAGCCCTTGATGGCCGCCCCTGTCTCGGCCTCCACCGCGGCGGCCGCAGGATCGCTCGCCTTGAGCCGCACCATGGCCAGCCGCCGCTTCTCCGCTTCGATCGCCTCCTGCTTGGCGGTGTAGATCTGCCAGCGGCGTGCATCGATCAGCCCCAGCTCCAACCCCAGGGGGGTGAGGCGGCGGTCGGCGTTGTCGCCCCGCAGCACCAGCCGGTACTCGCTGCGGCTGGTGAGCACCCGGTAGGGCTCGCGCAGATCCTTCGTGATCAGGTCGTCGATCATCGTGCCGATGTAGCTGGTCTCGCGGGGGAAGTGCACCGGCGCCTGGCCGCGCAGCTGGCGGGCGGCGTTGAGGCCGGCCACCAGCCCCTGGGCGGCGGCCTCCTCGTAGCCCGTGGTGCCGTTGAGCTGGCCGGCGCTGAACAGTCCGGTGATGCGCTTGGTTTCCAGCGAGGGCTTGAGCTGGGTGGCGGGCAGGTAGTCGTAGTCCACGGCGTAGGCGGGGCGCAGCATCACGCACTGCTCGAGACCGGGCAGGGTGCGCAGCAGCTCCAGCTGCAGCCGCTCCGGCAGCCCCGTGGAGAAGCCCTGCACGTAGATCTCCGGGGTGTCGCGGCCCTCGGGCTCCAGGAAGATCTGGTGGCTCTCCTTGTCGGCGAAGCGCACGATCTTGTCTTCGATCGAGGGGCAGTAGCGGGGCCCCTTGCTGTCGATCACGCCGCCGTAGATCGGCGTGAGGTGCAGGTTGTCCTGGATCAGCCGGTGGGTGGCCGCCGTGGTGCGGGTGATGTGGCAGCTCATCGGCTCGCCGCTCACCCAGGCCGCCGGATCGAAGGAGAAGTAGCGGCCTTCGGCATCGCTGGGCTGCTCCTCCAGCCGGTCCAGGGCGATGCTGCGCCGGTCCACCCGGGCCGGGGTGCCGGTCTTGAGCCGGCCCATGGCGAAACCCAGGGCCTGCAGGGCCTCGGTGAGCCCCTCGGCCGCCGGCTCGCCGGCCCGCCCTGCGCGCATGGATTGATGGCCCACCCAGATCTGGCCCCCCAGGAAGGTGCCGGTGGTGAGGATCACGGCCGGCGCGGCATAGACGCTGCCGAAGTAGGTGCGCACGCCGGTGATCCGGCCGATTGGCCCCGGCCCCTGGGCTTCCGTGGGCTGCTCCAGCTCCACCTCCAGACCGGTCACCATCGCCTCGCGCAGGGCGAGGTTGGGGGTGTGCTGCAGCAGCTGCAGCATCTGGCGGGCGTACTGGCGCTTGTCGGTCTGGGCGCGCAGGGCCCACACCGCCGGACCACGGCTGGCGTTGAGCACCCGCTTCTGCAGGGCGGTGGCATCGGCCAGACGGCCGATCATCCCGCCGAGGGCATCCACCTCATGCACCAGCTGGCTCTTGGCCGGCCCGCCCACGGCCGGGTTGCAGGGCTGCCAGGCGATGCGGTCGAGGTTGAGGGTGAACAGGGCCGTGGAGAGCCCCAGCCGTGCCGCGGTGACGGCCGACTCGCAGCCCGCATGGCCGCCTCCCACGACGATCACGTCGAAGGATTCGGTGGGGGACACGTGCATCGCCGGCGCGGGTGGAGGACAAGGGGCAGCCTGATCCCGAGTATGGCGGGCACCGGCAGCGAGGGCTTGGCGGAGCCGGCTCAGCTCAGCAGCCAGTGCTCGGTGATGTCACCGGCGAGGTAACCCCACAGGTCGGGCCGATCCGGGTTCTTCAGCACCGTCTGGGTGGGATGGCGCCAGGGACGCAGCACCTCGTGGGGCCGCGGCCTGCCGTGGAACTTGAGCACGCAGGCGGCCCGGCGGGCCTGCTTGGCGGCGCCAGGATCGCGGCGGGCCAGCTTGCGCAGCCCCCGGTAGGAGGCCACCAGCCCGTCCGGCCAGAAGCCGAGCGCCTCGGGGCAGTGGCGCCGCAGCACCCGGTGGATGAAGTTCTGGTTGGGGCCCGGGGTGCCATGGTCTTCCCCGTCCAGGTACGCCTGCCACACCCGGGACGTGGCGGCCCCGGGCTTGAGCCGCATGAGGCAGGAGTTGAGGGTGGGGTAGTTCCAGTCGCGCACGCCCACCAGCTCGGCGCCGCTGCCGGCCCCGAACGCCAGCAGCGGCGCCAGGCTGGAGCGCACCACCAGGGTGATGTCGAAATACAGGAAGGGTTCGGTGCCGGTGAGATCTGGATCGAACAGCTGGATCTTGCTGCAGAAGCCCTGCAGGCCCCGCTCCTGCAGGCCGCGATGGGGCAGCCCCAGGCTGGCCATGGCCGGCTGGTTGGCCGCGTCGCACAGCACGGTGAGCTGGTGGGGCTCGGGCAGGTGGCGCGCCAGCATCCGCTGCAGCCGCTCCACGTACGCCGGCGCGTAGGTGCGGCCGCTGAACACGGTGAACACCGGGATCGGCACCGGCATCAGGCCGCCAGGTTGCGGAACCGGGTGAACTGGGGCTCGAACAGCAGCTTCACCGTGCCCACCGGCCCGTTGCGGTGCTTGGTCACGATCACCTCGGTGATGCCGCGGTCCGGCGTCTCCGGGTTGTAGTACTCGTCCCGGTAGATCATCAGCACCAGGTCGGCGTCCTGCTCGATGGAGCCCGACTCGCGCAGGTCGCTCAGCATCGGACGCTTGTTCGTGCGCGATTCCACCCCCCGGCTGAGCTGGGAGAGGGCCATCACCGGCACGTTGAGTTCCCGCGCCATGCCCTTGAGGCCCCGGGTGATGCGCGAGAGTTCCTGCACCCGGTTGTCGGGGGTGGAGCCCTCCATCAGCTGCAGGTAGTCGATCACGATCAGCCCGAGCTCCTTGCCGCTTTCGGCCATCAGCCGGCGGCAGAGCGAGCGCATCTCCAGCACGCCGGCATTGGGCTTGTCGTCGATGAAGATCGGAAGCTGCCCCAGGGTGTTGATGCCCTGTCCCAGCAGCGGCCACTCCTCCTGCTGCAGCCGGCCCGTGCGCAGCCGGCCGCTCTCGATGCCCACCTCCATCGCCAGCAGTCGGTAGGTGAGCTGTTCCTTGCTCATCTCCAGGGAGAACACGCACACCGGCAGGCTGTGCAGCTGGGCCACGTTCTTGGCGATGTTCAGCACGATCGAGGTCTTCCCCATCGCCGGCCGGCCGGCGACGATGATCAGGTCGCTGCGCTGCAGCCCCTGGGTGATGGCGTCCAGGTCGTAGAAGTTCACCGGAATGCCGGCCACCGAGGTGCCGAGCGAGCGGCTCTCGATCTCGTTGAAGGTGCTGGTGAGGATCTCGGCGGTGGGGGTGAGCCCCTGGCTGGGCTTCTCCTGGCTGATGGCGAAGATCTTCTGCTCGGCCTCATCGAGCACCTGCTCCATGGGCTTGCTCTGGTCGAAGCCCAGCTGGATCACCTCGTTGCCGGAGCGGATCAGCTGGCGCCTCAGGAACTTGTCCATCACCAGGCGGGCCACCTGGTCGATCGAGGCGGTGGAGATCGTGCGCTCCACGAGCTCCACCAGCCGGCCGCTGCCGCCCACTTTCTCCAGCAGGCCGGTGTCCGCCAGCCAGGCGGTCATGGCGGTGAGGTCAGTGGGCTTGCCCTGGCTGTGCAGCATCAGGGCGGTGCGGTAGATCTCCCGGTGGGCGCTCAGGTAGAAGGCCTCCGGCTGCAGCACATCGGCCACCCGGCCGATGGCGTCGGGGTCGAGCAGCACGCCGCCCAGCACCGCCTCCTCGGCCTCCAGGTTCTGGGGCGGCACCGAATCGGGCAGGGCCTCGAAGCTGGCCTCATCCCGCAGCCGTGCCCGCCTGGGACCAGGCCGGGCGCCCTCGCCGTCGGCATCACGGTCGCTGACAGGCACGCTCACCATTGCTGCACGGCTCGCTGGCTGGCTGGCACCGCCGGCCCGGCAGGGGCCCACGGCGTTGGTCCGTCATTCTGGCGCCCCTGGATCGAGGGGATGGGGGCCGGTCTTGAGGCGCGGTTGAACCGGGCGGCCGGGCTCAGTGGCTCACCACTTCGAGGTTGATCTCGGCCACCACCTCGGGGTGCAGCTTCACCTGCACCTTGTAGGAGCCGGTGCGGTGGATCTCGGGCACCAGGATGTGGCGACGGTCCACGTCCTTCTTGGTGGCGGCCTCGATGGCCTCGGCCACATCGCCGTTGGTCACGGTGCCGAACAGCACGTCATCGCCGCCGGTCTGCTTCTTCACCGTGAAGCGGCCGATGGTGGCCAGGGCGGTGCGGAAGGCCTCGGCCTCCGCCCGCAGGGCGGCCTGGCGCTCGGCCTCCTTGGCGCGGCGGGCTTCCACCTGCCGCAGCACCGCTGGGGTGAGGGGCACCGCCTTGCCGGTGGGGAGCAGGAAGTTGCGGGCGTAGCCAGGGGCCACTTCCACCAGATCGCCGTCCTTGCCCAGGCTGAGGACATCTTCGCTGAGTACGACTTGAACGCGCTTGGCCATGGGAGAAGTACGGGTGTCTGATCGCGAGCCGATCGGCCAATCTACGTGACAGGGCCGGCCGAAGCCGGCCGTGCCGGATTCAGCCCCGCAGGCTGCGCAGAGCGGCCGCGGCGGGCAGCCGCACCTGGCTGGCCAGGCCGAGCCGGCGCATCAGGCGGATGTGCTGCCAGGTGAGATCGAGCTGGCGGCCGAAGCCATGGCGCGCCGAGTGGGGGAAGGCGTGGTGGTTGTTGTGCCAGCCCTCGCCGAAGGTGAGGGCAGCCACCCAGGGGTTGTTGCGCGACTGGTCGCCGCTGTCGTGGGACACGCTGCCCCAGCAGTGGGTGGCGGAATTCACCAGCCAGGTGCAGTGGTAGACCACCACCAGGCGCAGGGGGATGCCCCACAGCACCAGGGCCCAGCCGCCGGCCCCGGTCACGGTGCCGATCCAGAACAGCAGTCCGGCCAGGGGCAGCTGCAGCAGCAGGAACCAGTTGTTCAGCCAGCGGTAGTAGGGATCACGGGCCAGATCACCGGTGAGGCGGGGCACCGCCGCCATGGCCGGAATCGTGTGGAACATCCAGCCCATGTGGCTCCACCAGAACCCCCGCAGGCTGCTGTGGTGATCCACCTCGGTGTCGGAGAACTTGTGGTGGTGGCGGTGCAGCCCCACCCAGTCGATCGGGCCGTGCTGGCAGCTGAGGGCACCGCAGGTGGTGAAGAAGCGCTCGAGCCAGCGGGGCACACGGAAGGCGCGGTGGCTGAGCATCCGGTGGTACCCCACGGTCACCCCCAGGCAGGCCGTCACCCAGTAGAGGATCAGGAAGCTGGCCACGGCCGGCACACTCCAGAACCGGGGCAGCAGCGCCACCAGGCTGAGCGCGTGGATGGCCACCATGAAGCCGATCGTCCCCCAGCGGGTGCCCTGCTTGATGGCGGCCTGGGGTTCGCCGGAGCGGGGCAGATGCAGGGCGGCGGCGCGGCGGAGACCATCGGCTCCACCGTTGATGAAGGCCGGCTGGCGGGTGCCTCGGCTCCCGAGTCGGGCCCTTGCCCTGGTTGGTGCTGTTGCGGTCATAACGGACCGAGTCCTGATCAATCGCTACGATGGTAGCAATACGAATCAAGATCGGCAGAGAGCTCTGTGGGTTATCGGGACGATCTCGCGACTGGTCGGGTGGCCTTCGCCCATCTGATCCGGGTGTGGCACGGCCGCAACGGCTGGAGCCACCGGGTGCTCCCCGCCCTGGCGGAAGCCCTCGACCTCGGGCGGGTGCACAACTCCCAGCTCTCCATGCTGCGCAACGGCAAGCTGGCCTCCCCGGGCCCGGAGGTGTTCCTCGCCCTCGGCCGCATCAACCGCCTGCTGGCGGATGAAGTGGTGGATGGGGTGCTCTCGGACGCCCTGCGCCAGCAGCTGGCCGACCATCCCGCCCTGCTGGCCGATCTGGAGGCCTCCGCCCTGCCCGTGCAGGCCCCCGGGGAGCCCGTGCTGGGGCCAGGCGAACTGCTCGAGGTGTTCGTGGGCCTGCGCCAGCCGCCCCCCGCCTTTGACCTGCGCATCGGGGATGCCGAATCACGGGCGCTCAGCGCCGCCCTGGCCGAACTGCTCACCGCCGGGCGCGCCTGGCGCCTCTGCCGCGACCAGGTGCTGGCGGCCTATCCGGTGAACAAGCGCCAGCGCCGCGAACGCTTCGCGGCGGTGATGGCCGGCCAGAGCGATTACGCCGCCGCCGAGCTGGAGGCCGAGCTGCCCGAGCTGCGTCGCACCCTGGCCGCCCTGGGCGGGGTGGAGGAGCAGCAGCTCGGGCCGGACCAGTTCCTCGACCTGCTGCGCCGACGGGCCCGGGACCTGGGCGGCGGAACCGATGGCGCGGGCCCCGACGATTTCACCGCCGCCATCCGCGCCGAACTGGGCGGTCTGTGCAGGCCGTGACCGGCGCCAGCCGCACCCTGCGCGCCCAGCCCAGGGCCCACAGCAGCCGGATGTGCTGCCAGGTGATGTCGAACTCGAACCAGCGCAGGCCGTGGCGCGCCGAGTGGGGGAAGGCGTGGTGGTTGTTGTGCCAGCCCTCGCCGAAGCTGAGGATCGCCACCCACCAGCAGTTGCGCGAGCGGTCCGGGCAGTCGAAGTTGCGATAGCCCCAGGCGTGGGTGGCGGAGTTCACCAGCCAGGTCACGTGGTACACGAGCACCAGGCGCAGGGGGATCGCCCAGAGCACGAGGCCAAGCCCGCCGCCGTGAACCCCGGCCCTCTCTCCGACCCAGTAGAGAGCGGCGCCGAGAGGCAGCTGCAGCAGCAGGAACCAGCGATCGAGCCAGCGGTAGAAGGGGTCGCGCTGCAGGTCCCCCGTCAGGCTCTCCACGTGCTGCAGCGCCGGGATCTCGTGCAGCATCCAGTCGCTGTGGGACCACCACAGTCCGCGGCCGGCGTCGTGGTGGTCGTTGGGCTGGTCGGAGTGGCGGTGGTGGTGGCGGTGCAGCCCCACCCACTCGATCGGGCCGCTCTGGCAGGCCAGGGCGCCCATCAGCACCAGAACGCGCTCCACCCAGAGCGGGGCGCTGAAGCTGCGGTGGGCCACCAGCCGGTGCAGGCCCAGCGTCACCCCGAGCACGGTGACCCAGTACAACACCGCCAGCGCCAGCAGCCCCTGCCAGCTCCAGAACCTCGGCAGCAGGGCGGCCATCGCCCCCACGTGCAGCGCCAGCATGAAGCCCGTGGTGCCCGCCTTGTAACGCCGCTGCCGCGGCGGCAGGGGTGGGCGGCTGGCCTGCAGCCCGTGGCGCAGCTCCCGCTCGTGGCGGCGTGACGGCGGCTCCAGCTCCAGCACCTGGGCGGGCGGGATGGTCGGGCCCAGGCCCCTGGGGTTGGCGGGCGTGATCGGTGTGGGCAAGGGCAGCCAGGCGGTTGGACAGGGCGGAGCGGCCGGGCCGCCGCTGCCGTGAACCGGTGGACGACGGGCCCAGGCTCCCGGGCCGCGGAATCTAGACGGGCAACATGGCGGCTCCCGTGGTGTGCCGATGACCCCCGCCCGTTGGGCCGCCGAGCGGTTGGAAGCGGCCGCCGCCCGCATCGCCGCCGCCGCCGAGCGCCACACCGCCCTGGTGCAGCCGCGGCTGCAACGGGTACTGGAGGCGCTGGCGGCGGAACGGGTGGGGGTGCATCACTTTGCCTCCGTGAGCGGCTACGGCCATGGCGACCAGGGCCGGGAGGTGCTGGATCGGGTGTTCGCCCGTGTGCTGCAGGCGGAGGCGGCCGCCGTGCGCCTGCAGTTCGTGAGCGGCACCCACGCCATTGCGGCCGCCCTGTTCGGCGTGTTGCGTCCCGGCGACCGCCTGCTCTCCATCACCGGTCGCCCCTACGACACCCTCGAGGAGGTGATCGGGCTGCGGGGAACGGGCCAGGGCTCCCTGGCCGAGTTCGGCATCGTCTACGACGAGGTGGCTCTCGACCCCCGGGGCCGGGTGGACAGGGGGGCAGTGGAGGAGGCCCTGGCCGCCCCCACCCGCATGGTGCTGATTCAGCGCAGCTGCGGCTACAGCTGGCGGCCGTCGCTGCCGGTGGCGGAGATCGGGGATCTGGTGGAGCGGATCCGGGAGCGCCAGCCGGGCTGCGTCGTGTTCGTGGACAACTGCTACGGCGAACTGGTGCAGGAGCTGGAACCCACGGCGGTGGGAGCGGATCTGATCGCGGGCTCGCTGATCAAGAACCTCGGCGGCACGCTCGCCCCCACGGGCGGCTACGTGGCCGGCCGTGCCGATCTGGTGGAGATGGCCTGCTGCCGCCTCACGGCTCCCGGCATCGGCGCCGAGGGCGGCACCAGCTTCGATCTCAATCGCCTGCTGTTCCAGGGGCTGTTCCTGGCTCCCCAGATGGTGGCCGAGGCCCTGATCTGCAGCGAACTGGTGGCCCAGGTGTTCTCCGATCTCGGCTTCGCCACCCATCCGCGGCCCGGAGCCGAGCGCAGCGATGTGATCCAGGCCGTGCGCCTCGGGTCCCCCGAGCTGCTCAAGACGGTGTGCCGCGCGTTCCAGGCCTGCTCGCCGGTGGGCTCGTACCTCGATCCGGTGCCGGCCCCCATGCCCGGCTACGCCAGCGCCCTGGTGATGGCCGGCGGCACCTTCATCGACGGCAGCACCAGCGAGTTCTCGGCCGATGCCCCCCTGCGGGAGCCCTATGTGCTCTATGCCCAGGGGGGCACGCACCGGGCCCATGCCCGGCTGGCGCTGGAGAAGGCCCTGGTGGCACTCGCCGAAAGCGGAGCCTGTCCTCCAGACTGAGCCGCACCTCCCGTGCTCTCCGTTGCGATGGCGCTCTCCTATCCCAGCGACTGTCGCTACGCCGACAGCCACGAATACCTGCGTCCCGACGGCGACAGCGTGCGGCTGGGTCTGAGCGCCTTCGCCATCGACCAGCTCGGGGACATCGTGTTCGTGGAGCTGCCGGAGGTGGGGGCCGAGCTCAGCCAGGGGCAGAGCTGCGGCAGCATCGAATCGGTGAAGGCCGTGGAGGATCTGCTGGCGCCCATCTCCGGGGTGGTGGAGGCCCGCAACGAGGCCGTGGTGGCCAGCCCGGAGGAACTGCAGAACGACCCCTACGGCGAGGGCTGGTTGCTGAAGCTGCGCCCCACCGACCCTTCCCAGATGGACGCCCTGATGGATGCCCAGGCCTACGCCGCCAAGGTGGAGGGCCACTGACGGTGGAGGATCTGCAGCAGCTGGGGAGCGGCATGGATCCCCTGCGTCCCGCCTCGTTCGTGGAGCGCCACATCGGGCCCGGCGCGGCCGACCAGGCGGTGATGCTGGAGGAGCTGGGGCTGGCGAGTCTGGATGAGCTGGCCCGTCAGGTGGTGCCGGCCGACATCCTGCTCAGCGCCGAGGCGGCGGAGGCCGGCCTGCCCAGCCCCTGTGACGAGGCCACGGCCCTGGCCGAGCTGGCCGCGATCGCCAGCGAAAACCAGGTGGTGCGCAGCCTGATCGGCCAGGGCTATCACGCCACGGCCACCCCGGCGGTGATCCAGCGCCACGTGTTCGAGAACCCCGCCTGGTACACCGCCTACACGCCCTACCAGGCCGAGATCGCCCAGGGCCGCCTCGAAGCGCTGCTGAATTTCCAGACTCTGATCAGCGAGCTCACCGGCCTGCCGATCGCCAACGCCTCCCTGCTGGATGAGGCCACGGCCGCCGCGGAGGCGATGGCCATGGCCCGTGCCGTGGGCCGGCGCGGCGGCGCCAGCCGCTTTCTCGTGGATGCCCAGGTGCTGCCTCAGACGCTGGCGGTGCTCCGCACCCGGGCCGAACCCCTCGGCATCACGCTCACCTGCATCGATGCCGCGGCCCTGGCGGCCGGCCTGGCGAGCGATCCGGCCGCCCTGCCGGAGGAGCTGTTCGCCGATGCCTTCGGGCTGCTGCTGCAGCTCCCCTCGCAGCTGGGGCAGCTCTGGGACCCGGCGCCCCTGCTGGCCGCCGCCGGCTCCGCCGGTCTCGTGACCGCTGCGGCCATCGACCCCCTGGCCCAGGTGCTGCTGGCCCCGGTGGGGGATCTGGGGGTGGACATCGCCGTGGGCAGTGCCCAGCGGTTCGGCGTGCCGATGGGCTTCGGGGGGCCCCACGCCGCCTTCTTCGCCACCCGAGAGGCCTTCAAGCGCCAGATTCCAGGCCGGCTCGTGGGCCGTTCCCTCGATGCCGATGGCCAGCCGGCCCTGCGCCTGGCGCTGCAGACCCGCGAGCAGCACATCCGCCGGGACAAGGCCACCAGCAACATCTGCACCGCCCAGGTGCTGCTGGCGGTGATCGCCGGCTTCTATGCGATCCACCACGGCCCGGAGGGCCTCCAGGCGATCGCCGCCCGTGTGGTGCGGCTGCGGGGAGCCCTGGTGGCGGGCCTGCGGGCCCTGGATCTGCCACCAGCCCCCGGTGCCGGTTTCGACACGGTGGTCGTGCCCACCCACCGGCCTGCCGAGCTGCTGGGAGCTGCGCTGCAGGGGGGCTTCAACCTGCGCGCCCTCGAGGGCGCCGTGGCCATCAGCCTCGACGAGTGCAGCAGCCCGGAGGAGCTCGATCGGCTGCTCTCCAGCCTGGCCGCCAGTGCGGCCGTGGCCGAGCGGGCCCGGCAGGCCTGCCGCCAGGCCCTGGGCTCAGCGGATGGCATGGACGGCTGGCAGCCGATTCCCCAGCGGCAGCGGCCCTGGCTGCGGCAGCCGGTGTTCCATCTCTATCGCAGCGAAACCGAGCTGCTGCGCTACATCCAGCGGCTCGTGAGCCGCGACCTGTCGCTGGTGCACGGCATGATCCCGCTGGGCAGCTGCACGATGAAGCTGAACGCCGCCGCCGAGCTGGCTCCGGTGAGCTGGCCTGCCTTCGCCGGGATCCACCCCTTCGCCCCTGACGTCCAGACCGCCGGCTACCGGAGGCTGGCGGCCGATCTGGAAGGCTGGCTGGCCGCGATCACCGGTTTCGCCGGGGTGTCGCTGCAACCCAACGCCGGCTCCCAGGGGGAGTACGCCGGTCTGCTGGCGATCCGCGCCTGGCACCACAGCCGCGGCGAGCAGCATCGCGATGTCTGCCTGATTCCCACCAGTGCCCATGGCACCAACCCCGCCAGCGCCGTGATGGCGGGCATGCAGGTGGTGGCCGTGGCCTGCGATGAGCAGGGCAACATCGATCTGGCCGATCTGGAGGCCAAGGCCCAGCGCCATGCAGCCCGCCTGGCTGCCCTGATGGTCACCTACCCCTCCACCCACGGGGTGTTCGAGACCGCCATCCGTCGCATCTGCCAGCTGGTGCACGAGCACGGCGGCCAGGTCTATCTGGACGGCGCCAACCTCAATGCCCAGGTGGGGCTGTGCAAGCCCGGCCACTACGGCGCCGACGTCTGCCATCTCAACCTGCACAAGACCTTCTGCATCCCCCATGGGGGCGGCGGTCCGGGGGTGGGACCGATCGCGGTGGCCGAGCACCTGGTGCCCTTCCTCCCCGGGGATCCCAGCGGATCGGCGCCGGGCGGCGCCGGGCCGGTGGCGGCGGCCCCCCTCGGCAGCGCCTCGATCCTGCCGATCAGCTGGATGTACATCCGCATGATGGGCGGATCGGGCCTGCGCCAGGCCAGCCAGGTGGCCCTGCTGAGCGCCAACCTGATCGCCCGCCGGCTCGACCCCCATTTCCCCGTGCTCTACCGGGGAGCCCAGGGGCGGGTGGCCCATGAGTGCATTCTCGATCTGCGGCCGCTCAAGCGCAGCATCGGGCTGGAGGTGGACGATCTGGCCAAGCGCCTGATGGACTACGGCTTCCACGCCCCCACGGTGAGCTGGCCGGTGGCCGGCACCGTGATGGTGGAACCCACCGAGAGCGAGAGCCTCGCCGAGCTCAACCGCTTCTGCGGGGCGATGGTGGCGATCCGTGAGGAGGCCCGGGCGATCGAGGAGGGCCTGAGCGACCCTGCCGACAATCCGCTGAAGCGGGCGCCCCACACCCTGGCGAGCGTGACCAGCGACACCTGGGAGCGGCCGTACAGCCGCCAGCAGGCGGCGTTCCCGGCAGGGCAGGAGCAGCGCGCCAGCAAGTTCTGGCCGGCCGTGGCCCGGATCGACAACGCCTATGGCGACCGGAACCTGGCCTGCACCTGCCCGTCGGTTGAGGAACTGGCCCTGGCGGAGCCTTTGGCGACAGCCGCCTGAGGCGGCATGGCGCACACTGGCGGAGCAGGGACCAGGCCAGCGAAAGAATCTCTTTAGGATTCTTCCCTTGCTTTTCCCGGAAAATCTGGTGCAACTGCGCTCGTGGGCGTGGTCATGGCGCGATTCCGTGCCGGCACCCGTTCAGCGCCTGGGACTGGGCTTCAGCCAACCATCGTGTGGGGACCATGAGCGGACACCAAGACGGCAGGGACGGGGGCGACGGCCCCGGCGGTATCGAAGCTGGACTCCTGGCGGAGGCCTCCTCTTCCAGAGGGCGCGTGCTCGGGGCCGTGGAGGGCACCAATGTGGTACGGGTGGCCTTCGGCATGCGCCGCGCCCGCCGCGCCCGGCCCGAACGGCCGGACCACTGGGCCACCCTGGTGATCCCCTTCCAGCAGGCTGGAGGCGACCCCACCCCTCCCCCTCAGGCCGCCTGAGCTCAGTACTGGGCGCCGCTGCGCCGCTGGTGCACGGCCGTGGTGCCGGTGGGATCCAGCACCCCACCGCCGGTGGCCTCGGCGTAGATCAGCCAGTGGTCACCGCACTCCATGCGCTGACGCACGCAGGCCTCCAGCCAGGCGAGGGCCTCCGGCAGCACCGGCTGTCCCCCCGGGGTTTCCTCCAGGTTGAGGCCGGCAAAGCGGTCGGCGCCCGGGCTGAAGGGTTTGAGGAACTGCCGCATGGGTGCGGTCTGACGGCCTTCGGCCAGCACGTTGAGCGCGAACCGGTCGCCGATGTGGAGCAGCCCCTCCACTGCCCGGTCCTTGGCCACGGCCACCGTGAAGCCGGGGGGATTGAAACTGGCCTGGCTCACCCAGCTGGCCACCATCGCCCCCCCCAGACGGGAATCGCCGGCGGGCTTCACGGCCGTGAGCACGCAGAGCGAGCCCACCACGCGGCCCAGCGCCTGGATGGCTGGGTTGGTGCGGCTGTCATGCAGGCCTCCGGCGCTGCGCCGCTCCTGCCGTTTTCTGGCACCGAGCAGCTCCCGTCCCAGGGCGGTGCCGGTTTCCTCGATCGTCTTGATCGTGACGGCATCGGGGCTGAACTTCACCTTGATCGGCTCGAAGGCGAAGCGGAAGCCGCCATCGCGCAGCTTGGTCTCCAGCAGATCGAGCGCCTCGCCGCTCCAGCCGAAGCTGCCGAACACCCCCACCGGTTTGCTGCGGTCGCCCTCGGCCAGCACGGTGCCGAGGGCCGCCACGATCGGCGTGGGCGCGTGACCGCCCAGGGTGGGCGAGCCGATCAGCAGGGCATCGGCGGAGCGGATCACCTCCAGCAGCTGTTCGGGCTCGCTGAACTCACAGTTGAGGCTCTCCACCCGCACTCCCGTGCGGGAGACGCCCTGGGCCAGGGCATCGGCGATGGTGGCGGTGTTGCCGTAGGCGCTGGCGTAGAGCAGGGCCACGGACAGGCGGGAGCGGTTCTGTCCCTCCCCCCAGCGCCGGTAGTCGGCCAGCAGGCTGCGCCAGCTCTCGGCGATGGCGGGGCCGTGGAAGGGGGCGATGGTGCGGATGGGCAGCTCGTCGATCCGGTCGAGCACGGTGTCCACCTGCCGGGCCATGGGGGCCATCAGGCAGTCGTAGACCCAGCGCCGGTCCTCCTCGGTGCTGCTGCGGTTCGCTTCGGCGAAGGACTCCTGGCAGATGTGGGCGGAGAAGAACTTGCTGCTCATCAGCAGGCCGGTGCTTTCCTCGAACGCCATCAGGGCGCCGGGCCAGCGGGGGGTGGGCGCGGGAATCAGTCGCAGCTGCAGCCCACCGGCCAGGGGCCGGCTCGCTTCCTGCTTCACCACGTCGATCGGTGGTTGGGGCGGCAGCGGTGCCGGCTCCGGCGCCCCGGCCGGCGTCGGACGCCGTTGATCCCAGAGCTCGCGCACCAGCTTCGCCCCCGCATTGGAGGCCACCAGCGCCATCTGGGGCCAGCGGTCGGCCATGGCCCGCAGCAGTTCCACCCGGTTGGGGTTCACCACCCCCACCACCACCTTCAGAGGGGCATCGCTGGGCACCAGCTCCGCCAGGGCGGCGAAGAAGGGTTCGGCATAGGTCATCCCCGGCGGATGGATCAGCACCGGCGGCACGGTGCGTCCGCCCTCGGCGCTGCCCGACTCGAACAGGAAGCTGTTGGCCGTGGTGCCCCGCTCCAGGCCGTACTCCACCTCGAAGCGGGACCGGCGGGGGCTGAGACCCCGCAGGCACAGCAGCCCGGGCTCGAGCCGGATCACCAGCACACGCCGGTCGGACACCGGAGCGGCGGCCCCGGGGGATCCGCTGATCGAAGTCTTCATCAGTAGTGGTTGCCCACCTTGCGGTGGTGCACGGCGGTGGTGGCCTCAGTGTCGGCCACATTGCCCTCCTCCACCTCGGCGTAGATGATCCAGTGGTCGGGGCCCTCCATCCGCTGGGCCACGCGGCAGCCCAGGAAGGCCAGCGCATCGCCGAGCACGGGCCCGCCGGCCGCGGCGCCCTCCACCGTGGCCACACCCGCGAAGCGGTCGGCCCCGGGGGGGAAGCGCTTGAGGAAGTGGCGCAGCAGCTGCTGGTGGTTGTCCTCCCGCAGGATGTTGAGCACGAAGCGATCGCCCACCTGCATCAGGGATTCGATCGCCCGGTCCTTGGCCACCGCCACGGTGAGGCCCGGGGGCTCGAAGCTGGCCTGGCTCACCCAGCTGGCCACCATGGCGCTGCTGAGCGTGCCTCCATCCTCGGTGGTCTGCTGGGCGGTCACCACGTACAGACCGCCGCTGAGACGGCCCAGGGCCTTGTCGAGATCGCCGTCGAGGGCCTTCATCGCCGCGATCGTCTTCGCTTTGGTGAGCAGCTGGCCCAGGTCGGTGCCGGCCTCCTCGCAGCGCTGGTAGTCCTCCGCCTGGGGCACCTGGCGCACCCGCAGGGGATCGAAGGCCGCCTTCTGGCCGAGGCTGCGCAGCTTGGAGGCCAAGGTGTCGATCGGTTCGTCGTTGCCGCCGAAGGCGTCGTAGCAGGCCACCCACTGCTTGGGCTTGAGCGCCGCCAGCAGGGTGCCCACCGAGGCCTGCAGCTCGGCGTCGGCCCCGGCCGGCCAGGTGGGCACCACCACGGCGCTGGCCTCGCTGATCAGGGCCGTGAGCTCCTGGGCGTCGGTGGCGCGCAGATCCACCAGCTGCACCTGGGCGCCGGCCTTGCCGATGCCGCGGGCGATCGCCTGGCTCAGCCGGTCGCAGAAGCCGTACTGACTCACGTAACACACGGCGGCGTACACCTCACCGCTGCTGCGGTCGCTGCTCCACTCGCGGTAGTCGTTCACCCAGAGGCTGAGGTGGTGACGCAGCAGCGGCCCGTGGCCCACGGCGATCGTGCTGATCTCCGGCAGGGATTCCATGCGCTTCAGCGCCTGCAGCACGCTGCGGGCGTTGGGGCCCATCAGGCAGTCGTAATAGAACCGGAAATCCGGGGCGATGGCGCCGGGATCCACGTCGAAGACATGCTCGGAGCAGTAGTGCAGGCCGAAGGCATCGCAGGTGTAGAGGATGCCGGTGCCGTGGTCGAAGGAGAAGATCGTGTCGGGCCAGTGCAGGTTGGGGGCACTGAGGAAGGAGAAGCGGTGCTGCACGCCGCTCTCGGGGTTGGTGCCCAGATCCAGCTCATCGCCGCTCTTCACGGCGCGGCTGCGGAAGGGGCGGTGCACCTGGTTCTCCAGGAACTGAAGGGCCACCTTCGAGCCCACGATCAGGATCTCGGGGTTGCGATCGATCAGGTGGCCGATCAACCCGGAGTGGTCGGGTTCGGTGTGGGACACGATCAGCACATCGATCGCCTTCGGATCGATCTGCTCCTCGAGCAGGGGCAGCCAGGTGTCCGCGAACTTGAGGTGGCTTGTGTCGATCAGGGCCGTCTGCTCCCCCCGCACCAGAAAGGCGTTGTAGGTGGTGCCGTTGCGCAGGCCGAACTCGATGTCGAAGCGGCTGCGATCCCAGTCGAGCGAGCGGATGGTGGTGGTGTCGGCGGCGATCGCCTCACACTGGAGGCTGAGGCGCGGCGCCACGGCGGAGGCGGTGACCGAGGCAGTGACCGAGCCGGTGGCGGCGCCGGACGTCGTGGAGGACGTGGAGGTGGCAGCTCCCATGGGACACCCGGTGGAACGGCCTGAACTGTAAAGAGGCTGCCTGGACGGTTGACTCGCCCGGTCTCACCACCCGATGTGGTCCGGTGTGCTCGCCGCTGTTGTCAGGATGACGGCGCCAGGGTCACAGCCAGTGCCAGTCGCTGAAGCGCGCGGCCTGTCCGCAGGGCTGGCCCGCGGCGTCCCACAGCGTCCAGAGGCGTGCTCCCCGGATCCGGAAGCGCCGGCCTTGGCTGTCGATGCGCACGCCGCTGTAGCCCGTGATGGCCACGGCCGTGCGGGCGCTGTGCAGGGCCCGGCGGCGGCTGCGGCGCTCGTGGGGCTCGGCGGTGAGCTGGGAGGGCAGGCCCACCATCTCCCCCCAGCGGCGCTGCCAGAGCGTGAGGGCGGCCCGATTGGCGTAGATCAGCCGGGGGCCGGGGTCACCGCCGGGGTCGACGCCGTCGTGGGCCAGCACCGGCGCCGGGTAGCCGAAGAGGGCCTGGGCGCCCTGCAGCGGTGTGGCATCACCGCTGAGGCCAGCCAGCAATGGCCGTCCATAGGCCCGCAGGTGGGACTGCAGGATGCCCGCGGCGGCCTCGAGCGCCGGGGGCGAGTACCAGAGCGGGACGATCTCCTCGGTGTTGTCCACGGGGTTGCCGCCTCCCGCTCAGGTCTCGCCTGGCTCCCCGCCCTCGCTGCCGTTGCCCATCGCCCGTGCCAGGGCCAGGGCGGCCCGCTCCCGGCTGTGGGCCTGGAGATGCTCGAGGAAGAGCCGATTGGCCTCCGGGAAGCGGGGCTCCTCGGCCAGGGGCAGGGGCCCGGCCGCATCCAGGCCGGTGTCGCCCTCCATGGCGGGGGTGATCACCACCAGGTCGGGGGGCAGGGCGGCGTCGTAGCGCCACCAGCGGCTCGGATCCCGGATGGCGGGGTGCACCGGCTGGCTGGCGGCGGCGGCCGGATTGGCGTCGCCGCCGCGGGAGCGGGCCTGCCTGGCCAGCACCTTGCGCCGCCGCTTGGCCAGGTCGGCCAGCAGCTGGGCCCGGGAACGCCCCCGCAGCTGGAACAGCACGAAGGGGTCTTCGCTGAAGCGCTCCCCCATCAGGTAGAAGACGGCGCTCACGTGCTTGCAGGGGTTGGTCTTGTCGGGGCAGGTGCACTCGCTGCGCACCTCCTGCAGCTTGAACGGGAACAGCCGCTTGCCGCTGGCGGCGAAGGCCCGCTCGATGTCCTCGGGCATCACGCCCGCCAGCAGCTGGGCCGACCAGCGCGCCTTCTGGCTCAGGGCCTCCAGCACGAAGCCCCAGTCGTCGTCGTTGAGCACATCCAGCCAGAGCTTCACCTTGTAGGGATCGGGGCGGCGCCCCTGCACCCGGGCGTGCACCCGGCGGCCCTCGAAGCGGATCGAGGTGACGTTGCCGGAGCGGGCGTAGTCCCAGGCGCGCTCCAGCCGCTTCTTGTAGCGGTAGGAGTTGATCAGCTCCATCCACTGCTCCACCCACCAGGGCTGCTGGCTCAGGCCTTCGTCGCCGAGCTGGGTGGTGATGGGGCTCACGGTCATGGGCTGGGGATGGGGTGAGCCGGCACTTCGGTATCGCGGCCGGTCTGGGGCGAGCCGGGCGGTGGGGGGGCCGCCGGCTCCATGATGGATCGGCTCACGAGCGCCAGCACCAGGGCGTTGAGCAGATGCCAGGCCGGATGGGTGCCCAGAGGCAGCCAGGCGCACACCAGCTGATCCACGCTGCGCAGGGTGAGGGAAACGGCGAAGACCGCGGCGGCCAGCAGCAGGGTCGTCCCGCCCTGGGTTGTCCGGGACCGCAGAGCCCGTTCCCTGAGCCCCAGCAGCAGCAGCGCCAGGAGGCTGGGGCCGTAGGCCAGCGACCCATTCAGCAGCTGGGGCCAGGAGCGGCTCGCCAGGGTGGCGGCCACGAACAGGGCCTCGAGAATCAGCGCCGGGGCGTGGCTCAGGCCCATCCGCCGCTTCAGATAGAGCCAGAGGAACACCATCTGGAACAGCAGGATCGGCCCCACGTCGGCCACCAGGGCCCAGCGGCTGGCGGTGGTGTGGAACAGGGTGCTGCCGACGCCGATGGCGAGCACCAGGCCCACCAGCAGGGCGATGCCGGGATCGACCCGACCCCGGCGCCGTGGGGCCTGCCGCCAGATCCACACCGCGGCCAGAAAGAAGGCCGCGTTGGTGAGGGTGTTGACCGGTTCCCCCAGAAGCCCGGGGCCCAGCCGCTCGCAGTAGAGATCGAGTTCCATGGCCGGCGCCGTCCTACTCCTCCAGGGCCACCAGGTCCTTGAGCTGGCCCACGTCCAGCCCCCCCAGCCAGTCTTCGCCCGAGCCGACGATCTCCTCGGCCAGCTTCGACTTCTCCCGGATCATCCGGTCCACCTTCTCCTCCACCGAGCCGCTGGTGATGAACTTGTGCACCATCACCCGGTTCTGCTGGCCGATGCGGTAGGCGCGGTCGGTGGCCTGGTTCTCCACGGCGGGATTCCACCAGCGGTCGATGTGGAACACGTGGCTGGCGCGGGTGAGGTTGAGCCCCACCCCGCCCGCCTTCAGCGAGAGCAGGAACAGCTGGGGTCCGCGGGGATCCTCCTGGAAGCGGTCCACCATCGCCTGGCGTTCGGTCTTGCTGGTGCTGCCGTAGAGGAACGGCACCTCCTGGCGCCAGCGCTTCTGAAGATGGGCCTGGAGCAGCAGGCCCCATTCGGCGAACTGGGTGAACAGCAGGGCGCGGTCGCCGGCTTCGATCACCTCCTCGAGGATCTCCTCCAGCCGCTGCACCTTGGCGCTGCGGGCGGCGAAACTGGCGGGCCCGGCGCTGGAGGCCGCCTCGGCGCTCTCGCCCAGGGCCAGGGCCGGGTGGTTGCAGATCTGCTTGAGCTTGGTGAGCAGGGCCAGCACCTGGCCGTGCTTCTGGCCGAGGGGGGAGCGGGCGATGGCCTCGAGGCTGTCGTCCACCGTGCGGCTGTAGAGCTTCTTCTGCTCGGGCGAGAGGGTCACCCACTCGCTCAGCTCCACCTTCTCGGGCAGGTCCGAGATGATCGACTTGTCGGTCTTGAGCCGCCGCAGCAGGAAGGGCCCCACGCGGGCCTTTAGATCCCGCAGGGAGGCCATGTCGCCGTAGCGCTCGATCGGCAGCCGGTAGCGCTGGTGGAAGAAGCCCTCGTCACCGAGCACCCGGGGATTGAGGAAATCCATCAGGGCCCAGAGCTCGCTCACCCGGTTCTCCACCGGGGTGCCGGTGAGGGCGATGCGGAAGCGGCTGCCCTTGCCCGGCCGCCCCAGGTCGCGGGCGGCCATCGACTGCTTGGCGCTCGGATTCTTGATCGCCTGGGCCTCGTCGATCACCACCCCCTGCCAGTCGACCGTTTCCAGGAGTTCGCTGTCGCGCTGCAGCAGGCCGTAGCTGGTGAGCACCAGATCCACGCCCTTGAGGGCCTTCTTCAGGGCGGCCTCGCTGCTGGGCCGCCGCGGACCGTAGTGCTCCCGCACGCCCAGCTCCGGGGTGAAGGCGGCCGCCTCGCGCTTCCAGTTGGTGAGCACCGAGGTGGGGGCCACCAGCAGCACGGGCCGCTTCAGCTCCTCCTCGGCCTTGAGGTGCTGCAGGAAGGCCAGCAGCTGGATCGTCTTGCCCAGACCCATGTCGTCGGCCAGGCAGGCGCCCTGGTCGAACCGGTGCAGGAAGGCGAGCCAGCCCAGGCCGCGCTCCTGGTAGGGCCGCAGCTGGCCGGCGAAGCCCGGCGGTGCCGGCAGGGGGTCGGGGGCCTTCTGCTGGTGGTATTGCTCCAGCACCGCCTGCAGCCGGGGGCCGGCCGTGAAGGCGTGCACCGGCAGCCGGTGGAAGGTGTCGCCCTCGGTGGCGGTGAGCCGCAGGGCGTCGTCGAGGCTGAGGGCCGGGTCGGCGGCGCAGAAGCGCTCGGCGTTGCGCTGGTCGTTGGGCCGCAGCTCGATCCAGGCGCCCTTGTGCTGCACCAGCGGACTCCGCTTGGCGGCGAGTGTCTCGAGGTCCCGCAGGGTGAGGGTGACGCCGCCGATCATGAACTCCCAGCTCCAGTCCAGGCCCTCGCCGAGGGTGAAGCCCCTGGAGTTGGCCGGCAGTTCGGCGGTGATCGCCAGGCCGAGCCGGCTGGCCAGGCCGCCGGCCAGGCTGGCGGGCAGCACCACGCCCACACCCACATCCCGCAGCTGGGCGGCGGCGGTGCGCACCAGCACGAAGGCTTCCGCCGGGGTGAGCTGCATCGTCTCCGGCGTGGCGGAGTCGAGGCCGTGCAGGATCGGCTCGAACACGGTGAGAGCCCGGCCGAGGCCTTCCAGCAGCAGTTCACTGGGCTGGGCCACGGCCACCTCCCCCAGTTGCAGCCCCTGATCGCCGGCGGCCCAGGCCAGGGCGGCCGGCACCCGGAGGCTGGGATCGGCCTCGGCCTGCAGGCTCAGCTGCACCTCCCACAACTCATCCCCTTCCGCCGGGGTGAACAGCTCCAGGCAGGCGCGGGCCGGAGCCACCCGGCCCGCCACGCCCTCGCGCCAGTGGTGGGTGGCGATGTCGAGGCGTTCCAGCTCCTCCTCATCGAGGGGCAGGGAGCCATCCCCCTTGCCGAGGGCCTTCTGCCAGGCGGTGAGCAGGGGATCGAGGCCCGTGGTGTCGGGCCGGAAGTCCTGCCGCAGCTGGCCATCGAGCAGGGCCCCCACCAGGCTGGCCACCCGCAGCCGGCCGCTGCCCGGGCGGCGGCAGGCCAGGGACGGATCCCCCTGCAGACCGGCGGCGAGGGCGCAGGTGGCCACCTGGGGCAGGCCGGTGGCGAGGTCCTCGAGCCGGCGCCGGTCGTCCTCACGGTTGAGCAGAGGGAGCCAGCGGGCCTTGCCCTCCTCGATCTGGGGCAGCCAGCGGCCGCGGGCGATCAGGCTCAGCGACCAGCGTTGCAGGTGGGTCCACCAGCGCACGTCATCGCCGATCTCCGGGTGGTCCCCGGCCAGCGGCAGCAGGCTCAGCCACTCGGCGGCGCTGGCGGGATCGAGGGCCCAGCCCGTCACCTGCCAGGGCCACCACTGCAGCTGCTTCGGGATCGGCTCCCCGGCCTGGAGCGGCAGGCCGCTCCAGCTGCCGCCCGAGCTCCTGCGGCCGCGGGCCGCCTGCTGACGGCTGGGCAGGGTGAGGGTGGCGCGGGCGGGGCGCAGCGCCTCGGCCCAGAGCCCGTTGTCATCCAGCCATTCCGCCAGGCTGTCCTCATCGAGGGCCAGGGGGTGTTCCGGGGCGTCCCGGCCCGGCGTGGTCGGGGTGGCCACCCGCCAGGTGTCGGCCCACAGGAACAGCCGTCCCCCCGCCCCTTCCGGTGGAAACAGCCAGGTGGCGTGCAGCAGGCTCATGGGGCGGGCAGGACCGCGGCGGACGATCGGGCAGGCACGGCTAGGACCCGTTCCCCGGCCGCAGACGCCGGACCAGGACCTGGCCTCCGTGCAGCAGCACAGCGGCGCCGATCAGCGGCAGCCATGCCCGAACGAGACCCATCATCACAGTTGGTGCAACCGCCACCAGCCCGGCCGGCAGCGGTGCCGGCGGGGGCCAGGGGGCCAGAGGCGGCAGGGCGAGGCTGTGGATGCCGCAGACCGCCCCCACCAGGCCCGCCTGCAGGTGGCCGTCGTCTGGGTCGACCCGCTGCAGATGGAAGGCGAGCAGGCCGTAGAGCACGCCGCAGCCGCCGGCCCGCAGGGCGGCCTCCAGGCCCAGGGGCAGGCCCAGCAGGAGGGCGGCGACGCCGGCCCCCAGGGACCAGGCGATCGAGCGCAGGCGCAGCTGCTGGCGGGACAGGGAAGGGGCGAGCTGGCTCACGCGGACATGCCGGCCGGGCCGGACTGCTGCTGGGGGATCATGCCGCGCTGGGATCCGGGACAGAGCGCCGGGACACAGCGGTCCGTCCTCCGTAGCGTGGCGGCACTGCCACCACCTGCCCCATGCGGATCTTCGCGAGGTGGCCCGAACGCCAGGCCCACGCCGTGCGTTGGCTGCTGCTGCTGGGCTGGCTGGCCCTGATCGCTTCGCTGCTGATTCCGCCGCTGGGGACCTGGGCCCTGCGGCCGCCCCTCTGCCCCGCCGGCCTGGACTGCCACGGCCACGGCGGCAACCAGCTGTTCTGGGGCGCGGTGGTGCCCACCGGCCTGCTGATCCTGGCGGCCGGCAGCCACGAGCTCTGGCGCCGCCTCTGTCCGCTGGCCTTCGTCTCCCAGCTGTTCCGGGGCCTGGATCGCCAGCGCCGGGTGACCGGCAGGAACGGCAGGCCCCAGGTGGCCAAGGTGGAGAGCGATTCCTGGCTGGGCCGCCACCATCTGGCGCTGCAGTGGTGTCTGCTGATCGCGGGTCTGTGTCTGCGCCTGCTGGCGGTGAACAGCAGTCCGGTGGGCCTGGGCCTGCTGCTGCTGCTCACCGTGCTGGCCGCCATCGCGGTCGGCTGGGCCTACGCCGGCAGGGCCTGGTGCCAGTACGTCTGCCCGATGGGAGCCGTGCAGCAGGTGATCACCGGTCCGCGCGGGCCGCTGGCCAGTGCCGCCCACCTCGATCCCGGTCGCATCACCCAGTCGATGTGCCGCACCCTCGGCGATGACGCCCAGGAGCGCTCGGCCTGCGTGGCCTGCCAGTCGCCCTGCATCGACATCGATTCGGAGCGCACCTACTGGGCCGGATTCGAAGGCCGGCGCGGCCTGCGCTGGGCTTGGCTGTCCTATCCGGGGCTGGTGCTGGCCTTCTTCCTGCTCAGCCGCCAGCAGGGGCCCCAGGCGGTGGAGATGCTGCGCAGCGGGCTGTGGGCCTTCGACGCCGATCTGCCGGCCCGGGCCCTGGATCTGTGGCCGCGCCCCGATGCGGGCTGGGGCATGCCGCGCCTGCTGGCGATTCCGGCCCTGCTGAGCGCCGCCGGCGCCGGCAGTGTGGCGCTGTTCGGTGGGCTGGAGCGGGCGCTGCAGACCAGGCTGGCAGCGGATCACAGCGAGGAGCGGGCCCGGGCGATGGCGCGCTCACGCACCCGGCTGTTGGCCACGTTCACGGCGGTGAACCTCTTCTTCTGGTTCGCCGACCCCAGCCTCGGGGCGGCGGAGGGCAAGGTGGGCCAGTTGATCCGCTCGCTGGTGCTGATCGCCAGCGCCATCTGGCTCTACCGCGGCTGGCCCCGGGATGCGGAGGTGTACCGGCGGGAGAGCACCGGAGCCAGCCTGCGCTCCCAGCTGCGCAAGCGCTTCCCTGGCCTGGAGGCTCACCTGGGTGGGCGCACGCTCGAGGAGCTGACGCCCGGGGAGGTGTTCACCCTGGCCAAGGCGTTGCCGGCCCAGCTCGCAGCCAGCAGCCAGGCGCTCTACCGGGATGTGCTGGCCGATCTGTTCCGCGGCGGCCGTCTGGAGCGGGCCACCAGCGCGGTGCAGCTCGAGGAGCTGCGGCTTGCCCTGGGGCTGGAGGAGGCCGACCACCACACGGCCATCCGCGAACTGGAGCTCCAGGACCCCGAGCTGCTGGAGCTCGATGGCCGCCAGCGGGCCAGCCGCAACCTGCGGGAGGAGGCCGCGGCCGAGGCGATCCAGGATCTGCTTCAGTTCGCCGGCCAGCACGATCTGCGGCCTGAGCTGCTCCAGCCCTCCCAGGCCCGGCGGCTGGAGCGGATCCGCCAGGATTCCGGCCTGGAGGATGGGGCCTGGCAGCAGCTGCTGCTGCGGTTCGGCCCCCGCTCGGACTTCGCCCGTCGCCAGTTGGAGCGCGGGGTGGACGCCCTGCAGGGCGAGCTGGCCCGCCGGGCTGCCCTGGCGGTCGCCGCCCGCGACGACAACCGGATCCGCCCCCTGCTGCCGGTGTGCGATCTGCGCATCGTGGGCTGCCTGCTGCCCCTCCTGCCCCTGCTGTCGGAGTTCAGGGCCGGGGATGACGATGACCTGCTCCAGCGCTTCGCGGCCCTGCAGGCCCTGCTGCCCTCGGCGGTGGTGGGGGAGCTGCTGCGCCGTGACCTCACCCTGCTGCCCCATGCGGATCCCGGGCCTGCCCTGGAGCTCGAGCCCCTGCCGGACCCCCTGCAGGCGATCGAGGAGCTCTGGAACGACCCCGATCCGGAGAATGCGGTGTGGGTGTTGTGGCTGCTGGAGCAGCGGGATCCGGCCCGGGCCGCCCGCCTGCGCCGCACCCCCCGCACGGGTCTGCCGGTCACGCCCCATCTCCAGGGCCTGATGGATGGACGCCCCCTGGCCGAGGCCCCCCTGCTGGAACTGCTGCTGCGGGTGCCTCTGCTGGCGGAGCTCTCCCCCTCGGCCCTGTTCAACGTGGCGTCCTGGGGGACCCTGCAGGCCTGGCCGGCCGGTGCTCCGCTCCTGCAGGCCGGCGAGGAGGCGGCCTGGATGGCGATCCTGCTGGAGGGCTCGGTGCTGGTCAGCGGCGTCGACTGGCAGGCGCGGGTAACCGCCGGGGAGACCCTTGGCGAGATGGCCCTGCTGAGCGGGCGCTCCCGGGGTTCGGCCGCCACCGCCGAGAAGCCCGTGCAGGCGCTGGTGTTCGATGCGGGGGCCTTCGAGCAGTTGCTGCACCAGTCCTCGGGCTTCGCCCGCAGCCTGCTGCGTCAGCAGACCCGCAGGATCGAGGGGATGCAGGGGGAGCAGTGCTGAACAGCCGGGCCCGGAAGCCGCTGAGCGATCATGCCCGTTCCCGGGTTGACGCGCTGAGCCATGGCCGCTGCCACTCCCCCCACCGGTCGTTCCCCGATCGCTCCGCCCCGCAGTGGCGCCGACATCCGCTCGGCCTTTCTCGCTTTCTATGAGCAGCGCGGCCACCGGCGGATGCCGAGTGCCTCGCTGGTGCCGGACGACCCCACGGTGCTGCTCACCATCGCCGGCATGCTGCCCTTCAAGCCGGTGTTCCTGGGACAGGCGGAGCGGCCGGCACCGCGGGCCACCAGCAGCCAGAAGTGCATCCGCACCAACGACATCGAGAACGTGGGCCGCACGGCGCGCCACCACACCTTCTTCGAGATGCTGGGGAACTTCTCCTTCGGCGATTACTTCAAGGAGCAGGCGATCCAGTGGGCCTGGGAGCTCTCCACCGAGGTGTTCGGCCTCTCCCCGGCCAACCTCGTGGTGAGCGTCTTCCGGGAAGACCACGAAGCCGAGGCGATCTGGCGTGAGGTGGTGGGGGTGAACCCCAGACGGATCATCCGCATGGACGAGGCCGACAACTTCTGGGCGTCCGGTCCCACCGGCCCCTGCGGCCCCTGCTCGGAGATCTACTACGACTTCAGGCCCGAACTGGGCGATGACGGCATCGATCTGGAGGACGACAGCCGCTTCATCGAGTTCTACAACCTGGTGTTCATGCAGTACAACCGCGACGCGGAGGGCAGCCTCACGCCGCTGGCGAACCGCAGCATCGACACCGGCATGGGCCTCGAGCGCATGGCCCAGATCCTCCAGGGCGTTCCCAACAACTACGAGACCGATCTGATCTACCCGCTGATTGAAACCGCCGCAGCTCTGGCGGGCGTGGACTACCGCCAGCTGGAGCAGAAGGGCCAGACGAGCCTGAAGGTGATCGGCGACCACAGCCGCGCCATCACCCAGCTGATCGGCGATGGGGTGAGCGCCAGCAACCTCGGCCGCGGCTACATCCTGCGGCGGCTGCTGCGCCGGGTGGTGCGCCACGGCCGGCTGCTGGGCATCGACCGACCCTTCCTCAAGACGATGGGGGAGGCCGCGATCGCCCAGATGCGCCAGGCCTATCCACAGCTCGACGAGCGCCGCACCGTGATCCTGGCGGAGCTGGAGCGGGAGGAGGGCCGCTTCCTCGAAACCCTGGAGCGGGGCGAGAAGCTGCTGGCCGACGTGCTGGCCACCGGCCCGCGGCAGATCAGCGGCGATCAGGCCTTCGAGCTCTACGACACCTACGGTTTCCCCCTCGAGCTCACCCAGGAGATCGCCGAGGAACAGGGCCTCACGGTGGATCTGGAGGGTTTCGAGGCCGCCATGGAGGCCCAGCGCCAGCGGGCCAAGGCCGCGGCGGTGAGCATCGACCTCACCCTGCAGGAGGCCATCGATGCGGTGGCGGCGGATCTGGAGGCCACCGCCTTCCGCGGTTACGAGGCCCTGGAGCACCCCAGCTGCGTGCTGGCCCTGGTGGTGAACGGCGAGCCCGCCGAGCGGGCCGCAGCCGGTGATGCGGTGCAGATCGTGCTCGATTCCACCCCCTTCTACGGCGAAGGCGGCGGGCAGGTGGGCGACCGCGGCGTGCTGCT
Organism: Cyanobium sp. PCC 7001; assembly: GCF_000155635.1. Lineage (NCBI taxonomy): Bacteria > Bacillati > Cyanobacteriota > Cyanophyceae > Synechococcales > Prochlorococcaceae > Cyanobium > Cyanobium sp. PCC 7001. The sequence goes on along the minus strand of NZ_DS990556.1, from coordinate 1,814,388 downwards.
CGGCGGCGGCGACCAGACGGCGGTGGATGCCGGGGTGATCGTGAGCATCGAGGCCGTGAGCCGCAACCGCAGCGTGTTCGTGCACAGCGGCCGGGTGGAGCGGGGCGCGCTGGCCGTTGGGGATCTGGTCACGGCCCGGGTGGATGGCGCCTGCCGCCGCCGGGCCCAGGCGAACCACACCGCCACCCACCTGCTGCAGGCGGCCCTCAAGCAGGTGGTGGATCCGGACATCGGCCAGGCCGGCTCGCTGGTGGACTTCGATCGCCTCCGCTTCGACTTCCACTGCCCCCGGGCTGTGACGCCGGAGGAGCTGGAGCGGATCGAGGCCCTGATCAACGCCTGGATCAGCGAGGGCCATGCCCTGGTGGTGGAGGAGATGGCGATCGATCAGGCCAGGGCCGCCGGTGCCGTGGCGATGTTCGGCGAGAAGTACGGAGAGGTGGTGCGGGTGGTGGACGTGCCGGGCGTGTCCATGGAGCTCTGCGGCGGCACCCACGTGGCCAACACCGCCGAGATCGGGGTGTTCAAGATCGTGGCCGAGAGCGGCGTGGCCGCCGGGATCCGCCGCATCGAGGCGGTGGCGGGCCCGGCGGTGCTGAGCTACCTGCAGGAGCGCGATGCGGTGGTGAAGGCCCTTGGCGATCGCTTCAAGGCCCAGCCGGGCGAGATCGTGGAGCGGGTGACGGCGCTGCAGGACGACCTGAAGGCGAGCCAGAAGGCCCTCGCATCGGCACGGCAGGAGCTGGCCCTGGCCCGCTCGGCCGCCCTGGTGACGCAGGCCGAAGCCGTGGGGGCGGCCGCTGCCGGCGATGGGGGCGGCGAGCCCTTCCAGCTGCTGGTGGCCCGTCTCGATGGCGTGGAGGGGGCGGCCCTGCAGAACGCCGCCCAGGAGCTGGTGGATCAGCTGGGCGCCACCGCCGCGGTGGTGCTGGGCGGGCTGCCGGATCCCACCGATCTGGGCAAGGTGGTTCTGGTGGCGGCCTTCGGTGCGGCCTTGGTCGCCGCCGGCCAGAAGGCTGGCCCGTTCATCGGCGCTGTGGCCAAGGCGTGCGGCGGTGGCGGCGGCGGCCGGCCCAACCTGGCCCAGGCCGGCGGACGCAACGGGGCAGCGCTGGACGGGGCCCTCGAGCAGGCCCGGCAGAGCCTGCGGGCGGCCCTGGGCTGAGGGCCAGTCTCCAGGGCCAGCCGGCCTGGAGCAGCCCATAATCTGCAGGCCCAAGCTGCATCGGCATGCCGGCTCCCGCTCCGCTCCGCAGGTGGCCGTCAGGACGCAGCCGGTCCCTGGCTGGCGTCCTGCTCCTGGCCGCGTCCCCCCTGCTGCCCGCGGCTGCGGCTGCGGCCGAGCCGCCCGTGACCTACACCATCCAGGCCACGACGCTCTCCGGCCTGGGGGCGCTGGCCGCGGGTGACCTCTCAGCCGGCGGCATGATGCGCCTGCTGATGGGAGGTGCGCCGCCGGCCTCCGTCCGCACCCTGGACCTCACCCTGCGGGCGCCGGGCCCGGCCTCCGGCGTCCCCCGAGCCGAGCACCGCGTTCCCGAGGGCCTGCGCCTGGGCTCCGTGCTGCCGCTCGTCACCCCGCCGATCACGGCTGTCGATCCGGACACCCCCGGGACGGGGAGCAGGCCCGAGAGCCCCGAGGGGCGCCTGCTGCTCTTCAACGGTTGCGCGGAGCAGGCCACGGGGGATCAGCCCCAGGTGATCAGCCTGGAGCGCCTGCTGCCGGATCAGCAGGCCCTGGCCCGCCGGCTGGCCTCGATGGGCGGTCTGCGCGCCCAGGCGGATCGGCTGCGGTCCGGCGCCACCGTGCTCGGCCGCTGGCCCAACACCGAAACCAGGGGCAGCGGAGCCAGTGGGGCCGTGCCCACCGGCGCCTCCCTGGTGGGCGCCCACACGGTGAGCGGCAGCTACGCCCCCACGCTCAACTTCTCCCTCGACAGCCGCCACGACTTCCTGGCGCCGGTGGAGCTGCAGATCTCCGATGCCGCAGGGGCCTCGCTGCTGCGCTGGCAGCCGGTGTCCGGTGCCGAGGGTTACCTGGCCCTGGTGGCGGGAGCCGGGCGCCAGGAGGGCGATCTGGTGATCTGGACCTCCAGCAGCCGGCCCTGGGGGGACAACCCCCTGCTGGGTCTGGCCACGCTCTCCTCAGGCCAGGCCGGAGGCTCCCCGGCCGCCGGCCAGGAGGGGGGGCCTGGTCTGATGCCGGCATCCCAGACCAGCTGCGCCGTGAGTGCCCAGGCGATGCAGGCGCTGCAGGCCGGCGTGCTCACCTTCGTGGCGCCCGCCGCCCCGCAGCGCCTTCAGGAGCCGGGGGTCTCCCCGGCCTGGCAGGTGCAGGTGGAGCGCCAGTCCCTGCTCATCCAGCCCCTGATGGAGGGGATGGAGCGCATCGCTCCTGCCCAGGAGCAGGAACGCCCCGAGGGGGGCGGCGGCCCCTTCAACCTCTTCAAGGGGATCTTCTGAGCCGGCCTCGTCCAACACTTGCCCGGTTCCCTAGGCCGGGAGCAAGCTGAGGCTTCTCCGCCCTCCTTGCCTTGCTCACTCCACGGGCCAGGGTTCTGCTCAGGCCGCTGGTCAGCCTCCCGGCCGCGGCGCTGCTGCTCCAGGCCGGTCCGCCGCCGGCCCAGGCCCAGGCCCAGGTGCAGCTCCAGTGCAGCGGCACGCTGCTCGAGGCCCGTGGCACGGCCGAGCTGCGCCGCGAGGCCAGCCGCTTCAGCTTTTCCCTCGGTCTGGAGGCCGAGGCCGAGACGGCCGATCAGGCCCTCGAGATCCTCCAGGGGCGCCTGGGGGCTGTGCGGCAGGAGCTGAAAGCCCTGGGGGTGGACGAGCTGGAGGTGACCTCGCCGAACACCTGGGAGCGCGGCCGCAGCGGCCGCCGGCCCTCGGCCTGGGTGGCCAGCCTGCGGGTCAGCGGCAAGCTGGCCCTCGAGCGGCTGCAGCCCCTGGTGCGCCGGGTGGGCGGCCTGCCGGGTGTGCGGCTGTCGCCGGTGAGCACGGAGGCCAGGCCGGAAGAGGACCGTGCCAGCCGCCAGCAGCTGCTGCGCGCGGCCTATCAGGACGCCCTGCAGCAGGCCCGGGATCTGGCCGGCGTGATCGGGCTGCGGGACGTGCGCGCGATCCAGGTGCAGGTGGAGGGCGGTCCGCGACCGGTGCCGCTGAGGGCCATGGTGGCGGAGGCGGCTCCGGACTTCGATCCGGCGGAGCTGCCGGCGCCGCTGGACCGTCTGGGCCTGCAGGTGTGGTTCTGTGCCCGTTAGGCCAGGCCTCAGCTTCGTCCCATCCCCACCGCGCCGAACAACTGCTGCATCCGCTGCAGCAGCCCCAGCTCCCGCGCCGCAGCCTGCTCGGCGGTGACCTTCTCCAGCTCGCAGCGGCGGCGGTTCACCAGATGGGCCAGATGGCTGAGGAAGTCGGGCTCCGCCTCCACCAGCGGCAGCAGGTCGTCCCGCTCCACCTCGAGCAGCACCGTGTCCTCCTCGGCACGCACGGTGGCCGAGCGCTCGGCTCCGGTGCAGAGGCCCATCTCCCCGAACACCTCGCCAGGCCCGAGGCTGGCCAGTCGGGTCTGCCCGCCCTGGGGGCTGGCCTTCAGCACCTCGACCCGGCCCCGCACGACCTGGAACAACGCCGCGCTGGGATCCCCTTCCCGCACCACGGCTTCGCCGGGCCCGAACCGCAGGCAGCGGGTGAGGGGAGCCAGCCGGGCCAGCTGCTCCGGTCCCAGCTCCCGGAACAGGGCGTTGCCGGACAGCAGCCGGGCGCGTGACGGCGCGTCGATCAGGGCGGGATCATCCTCCGGGGGCGCCTGGCGTTTCGGGCGCAGCTCCCGCACCGGGTAGGGGATGCTCTGGCCTTCGCGGCTGAGGGCGTACCAGATGTGCTGCAGCACCGTGCTGCGCACCTCCAGGCGCTGCAGTTCGCCGGCGCCCCGCTGCCACACCAGCAGCTCGTAGGTGATGGCGCTGTCGGCGTAGGCCCCCACCCAGGCCCGCGGTGGCGGCTGCTGCAGCACGCCGGGGCACTGGGCCATCACCTGCTCCAGCAGCGCGCAGGCCTGGCCCGGGGGCAGGGCGTAGTCCAGACCGATGCTGAACCGGTTCCCCACCGGATCGCTCGCCGTGAAGCAGCGCGCCGTCGCCTGGGCCACGGTGTCGTTGGGCACCACCAACCTGCTGCCATCGAAGGTCTTCAGGTAGGTGTTCATCAGGGTCACGGTCTGCACGAAGCCGCCGCTGCCGTTCACCTCGATCCAGTCGCCCTCGTTGAACGGGGCATCGAGCTGCAGGCTGATCCCCGCGAACAGATCCTTGAGGGTTTCCTGGGCCGCCAGACCCACCACGGCCGTGAGCACCGCGGAGGTGGTGAGCAGCCCCACCAGGTTCACCCCGGCCCGCTCCCGCAGCACCAGCACCGTGTAGGCCGCCGCCAGCAGCAGCATGGCCAGATCGCGCAGGATCTTGGGAGGCTGGGGCCACCACGGCACGCCGGAGGGCAGCTGCAGGCCCGCCCATGTGCCCAGCCGGATCAGGGCATAGCCCGTGAACAGCAGATCGAGCGTCGCCAGCCATCGGGCCGGCACCGCCCCCACCAGGCTCACCGGCGTGAGGGAGGCCACCAGATGCACCAGCAGGGCGGTGAGGGGCAGCACCAGGGGCACCGGCGCCAGACGGCTGCGGCGCACCATCCAGGCTCGCCACACCACCAGTCCGGCCACCAGCGCCAGGGTGGCCGCCAGTTGGGACATTGCCATCGGCAGCATCGCGATCAGGCCTCCTCGGCCCAGCCTGGTTCAAAGTGGTTCACACGCTGCCCCATCCGGCTCCCCGGCGCTGTTCCCCATGGCCGTTCCCCTGCTGATGGCCCATCCCCTGGCGATGGCCATCCCCGGGTCGGGGGCAGCGGTGCCGACGGCGCTCAACCTGCTGTTGCTGCTCGCCATGGGGCACTTCCTGGGGGATTTCGCCCTGCAGAGCGACCGCATGGCTCTGGAGAAGTGCCCCCAGGCCCGTGGCGTGCTGCCCTGGGGCTGGTGGATGGCCGCCCATGGCGGCATCCACGGCTTCCTGGTGGCGGTGCTCACCGGCGTGCCCCTGCTGGGCCTGGCGGAGTGGGTGGCCCATGTGTGCATCGACCTGGGCAAGTGCCGCCGCCTCTACCGGATCGGCATCGACCAGGCCCTGCATCTGGCCTGCAAGCTGATCTGGGTGGCGCTGGTGGCCTGACCGCCCCGCCACCCCGGGCTCAGGACTGCAGGTAGGTGGTCTGCCCCAGGCTGCTTTCCAGATGGGCCATCAGGCGGCGCGCGTCGCTGATGGCCAGCTGGCCCCGGCCGATCGCCTCCTCACTGGCCAGCCGCAGCCGCTCCAGCAGCTGCCGGGGATCGTGCTCCATCACCTGCAGCACCTCGGCATTGGTGTCGCCCCGCACCACATGGTCCACGAGGTAGTTACCGCCGGGACCGAGGCGGATGTGCGCCGCATTGGTGCTGCCGAAGAGGTTGTGGAGGTTGCCCATCACCTCCTGGTAGGCGCCCGCCAGGAACAGCCCCACCCAGTAGGGCTCCCCCGGCCGGGGCGGGTGCAGTTCCAGCAGGCTCTTCTCCTGGCCGCGGCCGATGAAGCGGGTCAGTTTGCCGTCGGAGTCGCAGGTGAGATCGGCAAAGCTGCCCAGTCCCGTGGGGGCCTCGTCCAGCCGCTGGATCGGCAGCACCGGGAACAGCTGATCGATGGCCCAGGTGTCCGGCGCGGAGCGGAACACGGAGAGGTTGGCGTAGTAGGTGCTGGCCAGCCCCGCCTGCAGGGCCTGCAGCTGCTCCGGGATGGGGGTGCCCGGCGGCAGCTGGGCGAGCTGGCCGGCGATGGCTTCGGCGCAGGCCCAGGTGAGCTGTTCCGCCACCGCCCGTTGCGGCAGGTTCAGATAGCCGAGCCGGAAGGCCGAGAGGGCGTCGTCCTTGAACTTGATCGCATCGTTCCAGGCTTCCTGCAGGGCGTCGCAGCAGGTGGCGCCCTCTGCCGTTGCCTGTGCCGTTGCCTCAGCCGTGGCGTGGATGGTGGCGAAGGTGTCCCGCAGGTTGCGCACCATCAGGGGTTCTTCGGCCTGGACCGCCGGCACGGCCGCGGGCGGTCCAGCCGTGCCCAGCACATCGAAGATCAGAACGGAGAAGTGGCTGGCGATCGCCCGGCCGCTCTCGCTCACCAGCGTGGGCAGGGGCACGCCATGGGGTTCGCAGCACTCCCGCACCGTGGCCACCACGTCGTTGGCGTAGTTCTGAAGGGAGTAGTTCTTGGAGGCGGCGGTGGCGGTGCGGCTGCCGTCGTAATCGATCCCCAGGCCGCCGCCCACATCCAGGTAGCCCATCGGCGCTCCCAGCCGGGTGAGCTCCCCATAGATCTGCCCGGCCTCCTGCAGGGCGTCCTTGAGCACGGCGATGTCGTTGATCTGGCTGCCGATGTGGAAGTGCAGAAGCCGCAGTTCGGGCAGCAGACCCGCCTGGCGCAGGGCCTCCACCGTGGCCAGCAGGTCCGGCACGGAGAGCCCGAACTTGGCCCGTTCCCCCACCGAGCTGCCCCAGCGGCCGGTGCTGCGGCTCGAGAGCTTCGCCCGCACCCCGATCAGGGGCGCGGCACCCAGCTCCCGGCTGGCGTGGATGATGCGCTCCACCTCGTCGGCCTGCTCGATCACCACCACCGGCTGGCGGCCGAGCCGGCGGGCCAGGATCGCCGTTTCGATGTAGCGCCGGTCCTTGTAGCCGTTGCAGATCAGCAGCGCCTCGGGATCGTCCACCAGGGAGAGGGCGATCAGCAGTTCGGCCTTGCTGCCGGCCTCCAGCCCGAAGTGCCAGCGGCGGCCGCTCTCCACCAGCTGCTCCACCACGTGGCGCTGTTGGTTGCACTTCACCGGGAACACGCCCTGGTACCGCCCGGTGTAGCCGTACTGGGCGATGGCCCGTTCGAAGGCGGCGTGCAGCCGTTCGAGCCTGTCCTCCAGGATGTCGTCGAAGCGGATCAGCAGCGGCAGCGTCAGGTCCCGCCCCTGCAGCTCCCGCACCAGCTCCACCAGATCGAGCGAGCCGCCCCGGTCACCGCGGGGCTGCACCATCACGTGGCCGCGCCCATTCACCGAGAAATAGGGATCACCCCAGCGGTCGAGCCCGTAGAGGCTGGAGCCGTCCTCCGCGGTCCAGGTGCTGGGGGTGATGGTGAGCACCATGGCCCGGCACCGTGCTTGGAACGTGAAGGAATGTAGGCAGTTGGCCCGTCGGTGAGCTTGCCAAGCGGCAGGGCCGACGCACACGATGGCGCGAATCCGCCGCATCGAGTTCATGGCCGCCGAACGCACCTTCATCGCCATCAAGCCGGATGGCGTGCAGCGCGGCCTGGTGGGGGAGATCCTGGGCCGCTTCGAGCGCAAGGGCTTCAAGCTGGTGGGCCTCAAGCAGCTCACCCCCAGCCGTGAGCTGGCCGAGAACCACTACGGCGTGCACCGGGAGCGCCCCTTCTTCGCCGGGCTGGTGGACTTCATCACCTCCGGTCCCGTGGTGGCGATGGTGTGGGAGGGCGATGGGGTGATCGCCAGCGCCCGCAAGCTGATCGGCGCCACCAAGCCCCTGGAGGCCGAGCCCGGCACCATCCGCGGGGATCTGGCCATCAACATCGGCCGCAACGTGATCCACGGCTCCGATGCTCCCGAAACGGCCGCGTTCGAGATCGGCCTCTGGTTCCAGCCCTCGGAACTGAGCGACTGGACCCCCTCCGACCAGGGCTGGCGCACCGAGGGCTGAGTCGCCAGGCTGGAGACCCGTCCCAACCGCCATGCCGGTTGTCCACCTGCAGCCCGGGCCCACCCTCACGGTGCGGGGCCAGGCCCGCCTGCTTCTCCCTGGTGTGGCGCTGCTCGGTGTGCTGCTGCTTGGCGCACCCGAGGGGGTGCAGGCCTCCCGGCCCCTGCCCAAGGTGGCCGATGTTCCCTCCCGGCCTGCCTTCGTGCGGCCGCCCGGTGATCAGGAGCGGTCCGCCAGGGTGGGCCAGCGGCTGCCGGGGCGCTCCCTGCTGCGCACCCAGCGCCCGGGGCGCATGCAGGTGGATCTTCCCAATGGCCGCAGCTTTCGCCTCGGTGGTGATGCGGTGGTGCGTCTCAGCGCCTCGGCCCTGGATCTGGAGCGCGGGCAGCTGATCGCCTGGATCAACCCTGGCCGCCAGGGGGGCGGTCCGTTGCGGGTGCGCACGCGTGTCGGCACCGCCTCGATCGAGGGCACCACCGTGTTCCTGGAGGTGGAGGCCGAGCGGGTGCTGGTGTTCAGCTGGGAGGGGCGGGTGCGGGTGACCCTCGAGCCGGAGGGGGCAGGCAAGGCCGAAGACGTGTGGCTCGCCAGCGGTGAGCAGCTCACCTACCAGAACGGGGCCTGGCAACCGCCGCGCCGCCTGGGACGGGAGGAGGCGCAGCGCCGGCGCCGCTCCAGCATCCTGCTGAACGGCTTCACGGCGGCCATGCCCACCCTGCCCGTGATCGAGCAGGAGCTGGAGGCGCTGGAGCCGGCGGGGCCGGATGGGCGCTGAGCCCCAGCTCCGGTTCCGGCCTCCATGGCGCTCACTCCGGCGAAAGCCGCGCCGGCGGCAGCTCTGGATGCTGGGTCTGATCCTCCCCGCTCTGGTCACGCTGCCCGGGCCGTTGAGGCCCGGGATGCTGGCCCAGCTGATGGAGGCGGCCGATGCCCAGTTGCGGGTGGCCGGGTTCCGGCTGCGCGCCGCCCTGGCGGCCCTCCGCTCTGCCCCGCCCTCACCGGTCGATCTGGTGGTGCTCGGCATCGACGCCGAGTCCCTGGAGCTGGATCAGCTGATGGCCCCCCAGCAGCGCCAAGCCGCCCCGCTGCTGGCGGCCATGGGCCCGTGGCCCTGGCGGCGATCCCTGCAGGCGGACCTGGCGGCCTGGGTGCTGGAGCGGGGTGCCGATCGGGTGCTGTTCAACGTGGTGCTGAGCCAGCCCAGCCGCTTCGGCGCCGCCGACGATCGGGCCTTCGTGGAGCGTCTTCGCCCCTGGCGGGACCGGGTGGTGCTGGCGGCGGCCTTCGACCGGCGGCAGCAGCAGGGGTTGGAGCTGCGGCAGCTGCGGCTCCCCCTGCCCCTGCTCCGCTCGGCTGCTTCCCCTCCCCCCGGCCTCACCGCCCTGCTCCAGAGCCCCCAGGGGTACACGGAGGCGATCCCGGGAGCGAGCTGGCTGCGGGAGCACCTGGCCGACTTCGCCCCTCCCTGGCCGCAGCCCCTGGCAGACCGGGCCCTGCCGGCCTCCCGGCCCCTGCCGCGTCCGCCCCGCTACATCGAGTTCCCCGGCCCCTCCGCCGGCGTGCCCCTGGTGCCCGCCTGGCGGTTGCCGGACCTCCCTGACGGCTTCTGGCAAGGGCGCACCGTGTTGATCGGCGTGACGGCCGCCACCCTGGGCGACCAGATGGAGACCCCCTTCGGCCCGCTCAGCGGCACGCAGGTGCAGGCCGAGGCCCTCGCCAGCGTGGCGCGGGGCAGCAGCCTGCTGCCGCTGGAGGCCCCACTGGCGGCGCTGCTGCTGCTGGGGTGGGGGCTGGCCGTTGGCGGAGTGCTGGGCCGTTCCTCCCTCGCCTTGCCCAGTGCCGTCCGGGCGCTGGCGCTGGTGGCGGTGATCCTCCTGATGGCAGGCCTGGCCTGGGCGTGGCTGCAGCTGTGGCTGCCGCTTGCGGCGCTGCTGGCGATGCCGCTGCTGGCGGGGAGCCTGCGGGTTGCCGGTCAGGCCTGGCAGGAACGCCGGGAGCGCGCCTACCTGCACCGGGTGCTGGCCCGCCGGATCTCCCCGGCCCTGCTGCGGGACATCCTGCGGGATCCGGGGCCCCTCGGCACGGAGCTGGGGGGGCGCCGCTGCACCTGCGTGGTGCTGTTCACCGATCTGGTGGGCTTCACCGCGCTCAGTGCGCGCCTGGCCCCTGCCGATCTGTTCGCCCTGCTCAACCGCTACTTCGCGGCGATCGCCGCCGCCGTGATCGAGCAGAACGGTCTGCTGGACAAGTTCATCGGCGATGCCCTGATGGCGGAGTTCGGCGTTCCCCGCAGCCGCGGAGAGCGCGCGGAGGCCCTGGCGGCGGTGCGGGCTGCCCTGGCCATGCAGGAACGGCTCGGAGTGCTCAACCGGGAGCTCGCGAGCCAGGGGCTGCCGCCGCTGCGCCAGGGGATCGGCCTCCACGTGGGGGAGGTGATCGCCGGCAACCTCGGCTCTCCCGAACGGCTGGAATTCACGGTGGTGGGGGCGGCCGTCAATGTGGCGAGCCGGCTGCAGGACCTCACCCGCCGCTATCCCGACCACCCGATCCTGCTGAGTGCGGCCCTGCGGGAGCTGCTGCCGGACGCGGTGGCCAGCCTCCCCCTGGGCCGGCACCAGCTCAAGGGCTGGCCCCACCCGCTGGAGGTGCACGCCCTCCAGGTCCCGCCCGGGGAATCGGGGTGAGAATGCGGGGGTTCAGGCTCCTGGCGATCCGATGCCCTCCCTCCCCTCGCGGCGGCTGCCGCTGTTGTGGGTCTGGCTGCCCCTGGCGCTGACGCCGCTCACCTTGCCTGCCGTGGGCCCCGCCATGGCCAAGGAGGCGGCCACGGTGCAGGAGATCCTCGATGGGCGGGAGTTCTACATCGACAGCCGCGAGGCCAAGGTGAAGCAGCGGGCCACGGCACCCCAGGAGATCAGCACCCGCAAGAGCCGGGGGCAGATCCGTTTCGACACCGGGGCGGCGGGCCGGGTGAACCGCTTCTCCCAGCTCCGACTGGGCAGCGGCTGCTTCCTGCTGCGCAAGGGCCAGATCCTGGTCTCCGGTCCCCAGAGCGGCTGCACCCGCTCGTCGCGGATGAGCGTGCGTGGCACCAACTACTTGCTCGAGGTGCGGGAGGACGGGCAGGCCGAACTCTCGGTGCTGGAGGGGGCCGTGGAGGTGGAGCCGCTGCAGGACGGGGAACCCATCCCACCGGGTGAGCAGGGAGCCGCCAAGATCACGCGGGTGGAGGCCGGCCAGCGCGTCACCCTCTCCCCCGCGGGCGTGGTGCTCACCCTGCTGCGCCTCAGCTCCGGCGACTACAGCGCCATCCTGGGCGGCCCGTTGTTCGAGGGGTTCAGCGCGCCCCTGCCGGGGATCGGCTCCCTGGAGAGCTACATCCGCCGCTACGTGCCGGGGGTGAATCTGCCCGGCGCGCCGGTCACCCCCTCGATTCCCGGTTTCAGCTTCCCCCGTTTCTTCTGAGCAGGTCCTGCTGAACAGGAGGCCGTGCCGAACGGCCTTGGCTGACCGGCTCGCTGTGATCCGGCCGGGATCCGCCGCCACCGACCCGCTTGTCTGATGCCTTCCTCCTCCCGCCGCACCGTCGTTCTGGCTCTTGCCTCCACTGGGCTGGCCCTGGCCGCGGCCTGGCTGGGAGCCAGGCCGCCACAGCCGCTGCGCGTTCTGGAACGGGGCCTGGAGGATCAGATGGTGCGGCTGCGGGGCCGCCGGCCGGTGCCCCAGTCGGTGGTGCTGGTGGCCATCGACGACTCCACCCTGCAGCAGGGCGCCTGGTTCGCCGATCAGTCCCAGGGAGCGTCCCCGATTCCCGGCTGGGCCGAGGGGCTCAGCACCCTGCCCTGGCCCCGCGCCCGCTACGGCGACCTGCTGGACCGGCTGGGCCAGGCCAGTCCAGCTGCAGTGGCCATCAACGTGGTGTTCGAGGGCCCCAGCGGCCAGGGTCCGGCCGACGACGCGGCCCTGGCCGCGGCCATCGGCCGCCAGCAGGGGCGTGTGGCCCTCGCCGCCGAGATCATGGAGATCCGCGACACCAGCTTCGTGGGGCTGAGCCTTGCCCCGCCCGCCGATCCGCTGCGGGAGGCGGCCGGCCCTGGCGGCATCGGCATCACCAACACCCTGCCGGGCGGCCAGGGCGAGGCCCACCCCCATCCCCAGACCTACAGCGAGCGCATCCTGGCTCTGGCCGGAGCCAGGCCCCAAAAGGCGCTCTCCCAGGTGGCCCTGGAGCGCTCCGGCCGGGCCAGCCGCCAGCCGGATGCCCGGCGCCAGCTCAATTTCTACGGCCCTGAGGGGTCGTTCGAGCGGCTGCCGGCCTGGGAGGTGCTCGACCCGGAGCGCTGGAGCAACCATCCCAAGCGCAGCCTGATCCGCGATGCGGTGGTGCTGATCGGCCCGGTGGGCGCCCAGGGCGGCGCGGGCACGGTGACCCCCTTCGGCACCCTCTCCGGGCTGGAGATGCTGGCCACCGCCACCGCCAACTCGCTGCTGGGCGATGGCCTCCAGGCGTGGCCGGCCCAGCCGCTGCCGCGGGGCCTGCTGGCCCTGGCGCCGGTGCTGCTGGTGGCGGCTCTGGCGCTTCTGCGGGCCGGTCTGGGCTGGCGGCTTGGCCTGGTGGGGATGGTGCTGGTGCTGCAACTGGCGGGCGCCTGGGTGGCCTTCGATCGCTTCAACACCTGGGTGCCCCTGCTGGTGCCCGCCACGGCGCTGGTGCTGCTGGGGGTGCTCTACGGCGGGGATGCCTATCTGGCGGAGGAAGGGGAGCGGCGGCGTCTGCGACGCACCTTCGAGCGCTACGTGGCCCCCAGCGTCGTGGCGGAGATCCTCTCCGATCCGGCGGCGGCCGAGGGCATCCTGCGGGGCCGCCTCCTGCCCGTCACCGTGCTCTTCACCGACCTCAAGGGCTTCACCCAGCTCACCAATGCCCGCAGCGGCAGTGGCGAGATCGAGCTGCACGTGCGCCAGCTCAACCGCTACCTCGGCGAGATGGTGGAAGTGATCAACGCCCACGGCGGCACCGTGGACAAGTTCATCGGCGATGCGGTGATGGCGGTGTTCGGTTCACCGTTGGGGCGTGGGCCCCAGGCCGAGGCGGTGGCGGCGCTGCGTTGCGCCGCGGAAATGCGCCGGGCCCTGAGCCGCCTGAACGCCACCTGGCAGGCCGAGGGCCTCGAGCCGCTCGACAACGGCATCGGGCTGGCCTCGGGCGAGGTGATCGTGGGTCAGATCGGCAGCCCCCGCCGCATGGAGTTCACCGTGATCGGCGACAAGGTGAACCTGGCCAGCCGCATGGAGGGCCTCACCCGCACGGCCGGGGCATCCGTGCTGTTCGATGCCGCCACCGCCGAGCTGGTGGGCGGGGTGTTGCCGGTGCAACGGCTGGGGGAGCAGGCGGTGAAGGGCATGGGGAAGCTGCCGGTGTTCACGCTGCAGACCCTGCCGGCCGGCTGAAGCGGTCCCAGCGGAAGGCCTCCAGCAGCCGCTGGTCCTCCGCCGGCAGGGCCCGGCCCAGCAGGGACTCCCCCACCAGGGCAGCGGTGATGGCGGCCAGCAGCACCCCGTTGCGGTGGTGGCCCGCCGCCAGCCAGAGGCCGGCCAGGGGGCCCGGCCCCAGAAGAGGCGCCTCGTCCGGGGTGCAGGGGCGAAAGCCCCACCAGCGCTCCATCGACGGCCAGCTCCCGGCCGCGGGCAGCAGGGCGGCGAGGCCCTCCTCGAGCTGCCGCTGGCCGGCGGGCGTGAGCCCGGGGCTGAAACCCGCCTCCGGTTCGGAGGTGGCGCCCACCACCACCAGCCCATCGTTGCGGGGCACCAGGTAGGTGCCGGGTCCGAAGATCACCCGAGCGAGCGCGTTGCGGGGCCCCTGCAGCGACAGCATCTGCCCCTTGACGGGGGCGATCGGCAGCTGGGGCAGCAGCTGGCTGCTCCAGGCTCCCCCGCTCAGCACCGCCTGCTCGCACGGCAGCTCCCGGGGGCGTCCGTCAGCTCCCCGCCACCGCACCGCCGCCAGGGCGCCTTGGCCGTCGGTGGCCAGATCCAGCACCTCGGCCCCCTCGTCGAACCGCACCCCCCGCTCCACGCAGGCCCGCTCCAGGGCCCGCATCAGGCGCCGGCGGTTGTCGATCTGGCCGTCCTGAGGGAAGAGCAGGCCGGCCTGCCAGGCGTGGCCGATGCCGGGCACCTCCTGCTCCAGCCCCTGCCGGTCGAGGCATTGACCCCAGCGGGCGGTGGCGTAGGCGTCGCGGGCCTCGGCCGTGGTGAAGGGCACCACGATGCCGCAGGGCCGGAGCCCGCAGCTCAGGCCGGAGTCGGCCTCGATCGCGGCCACCCAGGCGGGGATCCGCGCCAGGGAGCGCTGGCCCAGGCTGAGCAGCGGGCCTTCCAGTCCCTCGGCGTGGGGGGCGAGCATGCCGGCGGCCACGAAGCCGGCGGCTTCCTGCCGGCGGCGGCTGAGCACCCGCACCGCTCTGCCCTGCCGCGCCAGGTGGTGCGCGATGGAGAGTCCCATCAGTCCCCCACCCAGAACCAGGATGTCCGCGGTCGGTGGTTGCGCGCTGGCGCTCACGGGGGGTTGTCGGCAGGCCGTTGGCATCCTGCCAATCCCGCTTGGGCCCCGGCGGCTTCTGCCGAGAGGCCGGGATCGCTGCAGAGTGGAGGGGCCGGACGTGGGAGCGGGTGGCCGTGCTGAACCGTCGAATCCGCGCCCTGCTTCTGGTGCTGCCGCTGCCCCTCGCCCTGCCGCTGTCACTCGCTTTCGGCAGTGCACCGGCCCGTGCCATGCCGGCCTCCACCCTCGCCCAGGGCGCCACCGGTCGAGCGGTGCAGGCCACCGTGCTGCAGATCCTGGACCGGCCCGAACTGTTCATCGAGCAGCGCCGCGCCCGGGTGAAGGATGTGGCCCACGAGCCCGAGACCCTCAGCACCCGCGACACCCGCGCCCAGCTGCAGTTCCACACCGGTGCCGGGGCCCGGATCAACCGCCAGTCGCGGCTGAAGCTGGGCAGCGGCTGCCTGCTGCTCGATCAGGGACAGCTGCTGGTGTCCGGACGGCAGGACGGCTGCACCCGCTCGATGCGGGTGAGCGTGCGGGGCACCACCTACATCCTGGAGGCCTTCGAGAACGGCGACACGGCGGTGACCTCCCTGCAGGGACGCCTCGAACTGGTGCGGCTGCGGGATGGCGCACCCACGGACGAGGCCCCCGTGCTGCTGGAGAGCGGTCAGCGCCTGCGGCTGCTGCAGGCCCTGGACCTCACCACCGTGATCCCCCTCACGCCCCAGGACTACCAGGCCATCCTGGAGGGGCCCCTGTTCCGGGGCTTCGAGCCGCGACTCCCCGCCCAGGGCGCCCTGGAGGACTACCTCAACGCCAACGTGCCGGGCGTGCGCCTGCCGCGGCCCGAGCCCCGGGCCGCGGGCGGCCGGCCGCCCTTCTCGTTCGGCTTCGGGTTCGGCTTCGGTGGCGGAGGAGGTGGCGGCGGCGATGGGCCCCGGCCCGGGGGCAGCCGTCCCGGGCCGCAGGACGCCTACCCGAACAGCCGCTGAGCCGGCCGCTGCGGGGGTTCCATAGGATCAGCCCACGCACTGGCGCTGGAACGACGCGATGGCAGGCACCGCCCCGACTGCAGCCCCTCCGGCCACACCCCAGGACCACCATGGGGCTGGCTCTGAGGCAGGAGCTGCGGCCTGGGAGGCCGTGATCGGCCTGGAAACCCATGTGCAGCTCGGCACCGCCAGCAAGATCTTCACCGCGGCGTCCACCGCCTTCGGCGACGATCCCAACACCCACATCGACCCGGTGGTGTGCGGCCTGCCCGGCACCCTGCCGGTGCTCAATCAGCGGGTGCTGGAGTACGCGGTGAAGGCCGCCATGGCGCTGAATCTGCACATCGCCGAACACAGCAAGTTCGACCGCAAGCAATACTTCTATCCCGATCTGCCGAAGAACTACCAGATCTCCCAGTTCGACGAGCCGATCGCCGAAGACGGCTGGATCGAGGTGGAGGTGGCGGAGAAGGGCAAGGAGACCTACACCAAGCGCATTGGCATCGAGCGCCTCCACATGGAGGAGGATGCCGGCAAGCTCGTGCATGCCGGCAGCGACCGTCTGGCCGGCTCCACCCACTCCCTGGTGGACTACAACCGCGCCGGGGTGGCCCTGGCCGAGATCGTGAGCAAACCCGATCTGCGCACCGGCCGCGAGGCGGCGGAGTATGCCTCCGAGATCCGCCGGATCATGCGCTACCTCGGCGTGAGCGACGGCAACATGCAGGAAGGTTCCCTGCGCTGCGACGTCAACATCTCCGTGCGGCGCGGGCCTGACGCCCCCTTCGGCACGAAGGTGGAGATCAAGAACATGAACTCCTTCTCGGCGATCCAGAAGGCCTGCGACTACGAGATCCAGCGGCAGATCAAGGCCTACGAGGCCGGTGAACCGGTGGTGCAGGAAACCCGCCTCTGGGATGAGGGCAAGCAGCTCACCAAGAGCATGCGCTCCAAGGAAGGCAGCAGCGATTACCGCTACTTCCCGGATCCCGATCTGGGGCCGATCGAGGTCACCCCGCAGCAGCGGGAGGCCTGGCGCGCCGAGCTGCCCGAGCTGCCGGCCGCCAAGCGCCATCGCTACGCCGAGCAGCTGGGGCTGAGCGCCTACGACGCCCGTGTGCTCACCGATGAGCGCCCCATGGCGGAGTACTTCGAGGCGGCGGTGGCCGCGGGAGCCGACGCCAAGGCCACCGCCAACTGGATCACCGGCGACATCGCCGCCCATGTGAATGCCAACCGGCTCTCCTACACCGACCTGCCGCTGCGGCCCGAGCAGCTGGCCGAGATGATCGAGCTGATCGAGAACGGCACCATCAGCGGCAAGATCGCCAAGGAGCTGTTGCCGGAACTGCTGCAGCAAGGCGGCTCCGCCAAGGCGATCGTGGCCGAGCGCGGCCTGGGGATGATCAGCGATCCCGCCGCGATCACCGCCATCGTGGAGGAGCTGCTGGCAGCCCACCCCGGCGAGGTGGAGGCGTTCCGCGGCGGCAAGACCAAGCTGCAGGGCTTCTTCGTGGGGCAGCTGATGAAGAAGACCGGCGGCAAGGCCGATCCCAAGCTGGCGAACCGGATCCTGGCCGAGAAGCTCAAGGGCTGAGCCCGGCCCGGCGACTCTCTTGAACGGCACGAGCCTGACTTCAGAGCGCCGAGGCCTCCTCCACCCAGGGCAGCCCCTGTCCCGCACGCTGCCGTTCCACCCCTGACCCGCTGGAACCCAGCACCGCCTCGCCGCTGAACCGCCGCCAGCGCCGCCCACCCGGCAGCCACACCCCGGCCGCCACGCCGGGGATGCCGAACCGCCGCACGGTCTGCTCCAGGGCGGCATCGAGCTGCTTCACCGGCAGGGGAGCTTCCTGCCCGCCAGTGCCCTGCTGTCGTTGGAATGCGCCTGTGATCCCATCGCGCTTCAGGGTGCGGGCGAGCCGCCGGAACAGCCGCGTCGGCGGGTGGCCGGCCGGCAGATTGGAGATGTTCATGGCGATGGCCGCCCGCGCCCGGGAGCGGGGTTCGTACATCACCAGGGCGGTGAAGCCGAGTCCCTCGCCGGTGTGTCCCCACCAGCCCTCGAGGCTGCCGAGGCCGAGGCCGTAGCTGTCGTACTCCGGCCCCTCGACCAGCGGCTGGGCAGAGGATCGGCGCTCGGCCGCCGTGGAGCGGCTGAGCAGGCGGCCGCGGCCGAGCATGCCGGCCCAGCGGCGCAGATCCGGCAGGGTGGCCAGCATCTCGCCGGCGGCGCGGAAGATCGAGAGGTTGCCGGGCTGGGGGGTGAGCTGCCCGTCCTCCCGCTGGTAGCCCACCGGACGGGGCCTGGGCCAGCGGCGCTGGTCCGGCGTCACCAGGGTCTGGCGCAACCCCAGCGGCCTGAGCACCTGGCGCCGCAGGCTGCGCTCGAAGCTGCGGCCGGTCACCGCGCGGATCACCTCCCCCAGCAGCAACGTGTTCACGTTCGTGTACACCGCTTCCTCACCGGGCTGGCCCTGCAGGGGCTGGCGCCAGGCGAACGCCAGCAGCTCCCGCGCCGAGAAGATCCGCCGGGGGTTGGCTTGAAAGGCCTCGAAGAAGGCGGGAGTGGTGTAGTCCGGCAGGCCGCTGGTCATGGCAGCCAGGTCGCGCAAGGTCACCGCATCGCCGTTCGGCACCCCACGCACGTAGCGGCCCACGGGATCGTCGAGATCGAGACGGCCTTCATCCGCGAGCTTGAGCAGCAGCGTGACGGTGAACGACTTGGTGATCGAGCGCAGCGGCCAGCTGAGGCTCCCGCTCACGGGCAGGCCGGGGTGATCGGAGCGCATGGGGGTGGCCGCTGGCGGCGTTGCCTCGACGCTAGGTGGGCGTGCCGATCCGGTCTCCGTCGGTCCCCTTCGCCAGCGCGGCGGCCAGGCCGGCCTCCAGGGCCTCGACACCGCTGCGGTTGTCGAGCACCACGTCGGCCAGCGGCCGCTTGCGCTGCAGGGGCCACTGGGCGCTGATACGGGCGCGGGCCTCGGCCTCGTCGAGCTGGTTGCGCTGCATCAGCCGCTGCAACTGCTGACGTTCGTCGCAGTCGATCAGCCACACCTCGCTGCAGAGGCCCTCCAGGCCGGCCTCGAACAGCAGCGGGATCATCAGCACCACCGCCGGTTCACCTGCCAGCCGCTGCAGTTCGGCCTCGAAGCGACGGCGCACCTGCGGATGCACCAGCTGCTCCAGCCAGGCCCGCTCGGCTGGATCGTGGAACACCAGGCGGCCCAGCTCCGCTCGATCGATGCCCTGGGCCGTTCCCTCCGCCGGTCTCACCGCGGCCCCGTAGCGCTGCAGCACCTCGGCCTCCCCGGCCGAGCCGGGCGCCAGGGCCTCGCGGGCGTAGTGATCGGCGTCGAGCAGCGGCAGGCCGGCCTGATCAGCCAGCCAGCGGCCGGCGGTGCTCTTGCCGCTGGCGATGCCGCCCGTGAGGCCGATGCGCCGCTGGTGGCCCTGCCAGCGGGGCCGGTTCAGGCGCGGCAGCAGCGCCGGCGGGCCCAGCTGCTCCAGGCGGAAGCTCTCGCCGTAGCCCGGGGTGGGGCGTTCGGAATAGAAGCGGGTGGCGCCGGGGCGCCGGGGCCAGCGCTGTGCCAGCCGGCTGCGCAGCCGCAGGGCCTGCAGCACCAGCCGCTGCAGCCAGCCGGGGCTGGCGCTCCAGCCGAGGCTGCCGCCCACCTCGGCGCTGACCAGCGCCAGCAGCACGCTTCGCAGGGCGGGCCGCAGCGGCTCGGGCCAGTCGGCCAGCAGCATCCCCAGGGTGGCCTCGGCCACGCGGGCGTTGCTGGCAGCGGGGCGGAACGCCTCGCGCTCCACCTGGCGATTGAAGGTCAGCAGCGCCTCCAGGCTGCCGGGAATGTCCTGGAGGCCCATGTGCTCCCCCACCTGGCGCCAGAAGCGGTACAGGCAGGTCTGCTCGTGGGCACTCAGCGGCCGCCAGCCGTAGCGCCGCAGCCAGCGGATCGGCTCGGCCACGAAGGTGGAGAGCACGTAGAGGAAATCGCGCTGGCCGATCGCGTAGGCGCCGTGGATGCGGTTCATGCGGTCGATCACCGCCTGTCCTGCGGCGCTGCCGGGCCCCCAGCGCAGCAGCTCGGCCACCATCAGGCCGGTGTCGTCGTAGCGCTTGCGGGGCCGGCTGGTGAATTCGCCGGTCCGTTCCAGCAGGCTCGAGATCGACGGCAGGCAGAACGTCTTCAGCAGGGCCAGCTCCAGGGCTCGGGTGAGATCCCAGGGAAAGAGCTCACCCGCCAGCCGGCGGCACACGGCATTCGCCTCGGCATCGGCCGGGTCCATGGCGGCTGGGCAGGATGGAGACAGTCATCCTGCCGCCGTGACCCCTTCCTGGCACCCGATTCCCGGCGGCCTCACTGCGCCGAAGGGCTTTCTGGCGGCGGGCATCACCGCCGGCCTCAAGCCCTCCGGCAATCCCGATCTCTCCCTGCTGCTGGCGCCCGAGGGTGCCGTGTGCGCCGGCACCTTCACCACCTCGCGGGTGCGGGCCGCCTGCGTGGACCTCTGCGCCGAGCGGCTGCAGGCCTCGGGCGGCAGGGCCCGGGCGGTGCTCACCAATTCCGGTCAGGCCAACGCCTGCACGGGGGATCGGGGCCTGATCGACAGCCTGCGGGCCACCGACGCCCTGGCGGCCCGGCTGGGCCTGGAGGCCGAGCAGGTGCTGCTCTGCTCCACCGGCGTGATCGGCGTGCCGATTCCGATGGACACCCTCCTGGCGGGCCTCGATCCGCTGGTGGCGGCGCTCAGCTCGGAGGGGGGCGCGGCTGCGGCCACCGCCATCCTCACCACCGACCTGGTGGCCAAGGAGATCGCCCTCGAGGCGGAGCTGGGCGGGCGGAGGGTGCGGATCGGCGGCTGCGCCAAGGGTTCGGGGATGATCCACCCCGCCATGGCCACCATGCTGGGCACCCTCAGCTGCGATGCCGGCGTGCCGGCCGAGCTGTGGCGGGCGATGGTGAAGCGGGCGGTGGATCGCTCCTTCAACGCGATCACGGTGGACGGCGACACCAGCACCAATGACACCTACCTGGCCTTTGCCGCCGGCGAGCCCCTGGGGCCGGAACATTTCGAGGCCCTGGAGGCCGGCCTCACGGCGGTGTCGCAGCACCTGGCCAAGGCGATCGCCCGCGACGGCGAGGGTGCCACCTGCCTGATCGAGGTGCAGGTGGATGGCGCCGCCGACGAGGCCGGCGCCCGCGCCATCGCCCGCACCATCTGCGGCTCCTCGCTGGTGAAGTGCGCCGTGCACGGCCGCGATCCCAACTGGGGACGGATCGTGGCCGCGGCGGGACGGGCCGGCGTGGCCTTCGATCCGGAGGCGGTGGCCCTGTGGCTGGGGGATCACCAGCTGATGGCGGCCGGCCAACCCCTGCCCTTCGACCGCCCGGCGGCGTCCGCTTACCTCCGGTCGCGGGCCGCCGGCGCCTATCTGGGCGGCAGCGGCCCGGGGGGCGACACCGTGCTGATCCGTCTGCTGGTGGGCGACGGCCCCGGCGCCGGCGTGGCCTGGGGCTGCGACCTCTCGGATCAGTACGTGCGGATCAACGCCGACTACACCACATGACGGCAGAACAGCCCATGACCCTGTTGCTGCCATGGCTGGTGCTGGCGCTGGCCGCCGGAATCAAGCTCTGGCGGCTGGCCCGCCTGGTGCAGCGCCTTCGCCGGCCGGCGAAGGCGGATCTGGAGGGCTTCAGGGGTTCCCTGGAGAAGCTCTGGGCCCGGCAGGAGCAGCAGGCCTGAGTGCGGGCGGGGGAGTGCGCCTCTGCCAGCGCCTCTGTCAGCGCCTCCGTCAGCGGATCCGTCAGCTCGACCTCAGCGGCGCATCGCCTTCCACAGCCAGTAGGCCACCACCGCCAGCAGCATCCAGGGAACCAGGGAGCGGAACACCAGCAACACGAGCAGCAGCACCCCGGCCGACACCGCGGTGCGCCGCGTGAGGGCCTTCGCTTCATCCGTCATGTAGCGCCAGCGCGGCAGCAGGGGCATGGGGTCTGTGAATGCAGGGATCGGTGAACCCCAAGTCAACCGCGGCGGACGGCGCGCCGCCGCCCGGGCGCCCCTGGCGGTGCGGCTTAACCTGGCGGCCATGGCCACCTCCAGCCCGAGCCGCGCCGTTCCGACGCGCCCCCGCAACCGCTGGCGCGGCCCGCTGGTGGCGGGGTTCTGCTTCGGGTTGGGCTACGGCATCACCCAGCGGGTGCTGGCGCTCCAACTGCCGAGCCTCGTGCAGCTCCGCCAGGGCTTCGACGTGCGCGAGTTCCCCGGCACCAGCCTGGAGAGCCTGCGCCTGCGTTTCGGCAAAGACGCCCAGGAGATCCGGGGCGATCTGGAGGTGCTGGAACTGGAGCGCCAGGCCAAGCAGCGGGAACAGGAGCGGAAGGAGGAGGAGCGCAAGCAGGCCGAGGCCGAGCAGCGCCGCCAGGCCGAGCAGAAGGCCGAGGAGGAGCGCCGTGCCCGGGAGCTCGAGGCCCTCCTGACCCCCCCCCAGCCCCCAGGCGAACGCGACATCGAGTCGGCGGTGCCCCCTGAGCCGGTCGTGGACGAGCCCGTCGCGCCCACCCTGCCGCCGCCCACGCCCTGAGGGTCGCTCAGTCCGCAGCGGCGGGCGCCATCTGGCACAGTTTCTCCAGCAGAACCCGCCCCATGCCGGCGCCCCAGCTCCTGATGCAGGCCACCCTGGCGCGACTCGGAGCGCGGCTGGGCAGCGGCCTGCTGGATGCTGCCGCCAACCTGGCCCTGGTGGTGCAGGACGCACCGGAGCGGCTGCGCCAGGAGCTGCAGCTGTTCTGGGATGAGGTGGAACTGGAGGCCGACCGGCTCGAGCGCGGTGGCCGCGGGGGCGGTGAGGCGTCGCCCGGGCACACCCCCTTTGCCGAGGGCCCTGCTGCCGTGCAGGACCAGATCGATGCCCTGCGCGCCCAGGTGGCGGATCTGAGCCGTCGTGTGGATCGGCGCCTGTGATCCGGCGCCCCTTGCGCATCTGGTGGCTGGCCCTGCGGCTGGCCACCGGCCTCTGGTGGGATGGCCAGCGCTGGACCTATCCCGGCGGTCCCACGCCCGAACGGCGCAGCCGGCGGGCCCGCCGCCGCGCCCGCTGGCTCACCCAGGAATTCCTGGCCCTCGGCTCGGCCTTCATCAAGCTCGGCCAGCTGCTCTCGGCCCGGCCGGATGTGCTGCCGGCCGAACTGGTGGAGGAGCTCGCCGCCCTGCAGGACCGGGTTCCCGCCTTCCCCTTCACCGTGGTGCAGGCCCTGCTGGAGCAGGAGCTCGGCGAGCGCTGCGCCGAGATCATCGACCTGCAGGAGAGCCCGCTCGGCTCCGCCAGCCTGGCCCAGGTGCACCGCGCCAGTCTGCGCAGCGGCCGCCAGGTGGTTCTGAAGGTGCAGCGTCCTGGCCTGGAGAAGTTGTTCCGCCTCGATCTGGAGGTGCTGCAGCAGGTGGCCCGGGTTGTGCAGCGCCATCCGCGCTGGGGTCGGGGCCGCGACTGGGTGGGCATCGCCCAGGAGTGCCGCCGCGTGCTGCTGCGGGAGCTGGATTTCCGGCTCGAGGCCGAGCACGCCGCCCGCTTCCGCCAGCAGTTCCTCGATGACCCCGGCATCCGCATCCCGGCGGTGGTGTGGGAACTCAGCTCCCGCCGCGTGCTCTGCCTCGACTACGTGCCCGGCATCAAGATCACCGACCGCCAGGCCCTGCTCGACGCTGGTGTGGTGCCCGCCGCGGTGGCCGAGAAGGGTGCGGCCAGCTACCTGCAGCAGCTGGTGCGCTTCGGCTTCTTCCACGCCGACCCCCACCCGGGCAACCTGGCCGTTGCCCCGGATGGGGCCCTCATCTACTACGACTTCGGGATGATGGGCCAGCTTTCGAGCCGCCTGCGCTCACGGCTGGGGCGCATGGTGCGGGCCGCCGCTGGGCGCGATGCCTCGGCCCTGGTGGAGGAGCTCCAGGCTGCCGGGGTGATCGCCGCCGAAGTGGACCCCGGCCCGGTGCGCCGGCTGGTGCGGGTGATGCTCAACGACGCCCTCACGCCCCCCTTCTCCGCCAACGTGCTGGAGAAGCTCTCCGGAGATCTCTACGACCTCGTGTACGGCCAGCCCTTCCGGGTGCCGCCGGAGCTGATCTTCGTGATGCGGGCCCTCTCCACCTTCGAGGGGGTGGGTCGCAGCCTCGATCCCGGCTTTAGCCTGGTGGCCATTGCCCGCCCTTACCTGCTCCCCCTGATGACCTCCAGCGGCAACGGCGGCGATCTGTTCGGTGAACTCTCCCGCCAGGCCGCCGCGGTGGGCAGCCGGGCCCTCGGCATCCCGCGCCGGCTCGATGAGAACCTGGCCCGCATCGAGCAGGGCGACCTGCAGGTGCAGATCCGCGCCGGGGAAACCGACCGGCTGCTGCGCCGTCTCGCCCTGGCGCAGCAGTCGGCCGGCCAGGCCATGCTCCTGGCCGGTCTGGCCGTGGCGGCCGCCGTGCTGGCCGCCAGCCGCCAGCCGGCCCTGGTGGCCGTGCCCCTGCTGGCGGGGCTGCCGGTGGGCCTGGGCTGGCTGAAGCTGCAGGCCCGCCTGTCTCGGGATGGCCGCCTGGATCAGATTCCCGGCATGGCCGCCACCAGCGCCTCCCCGTCGGCCCAGGCATCCCAGCCCCAGTCCAGCGCTGCGACGGACTGAGGTCCTTCCTTGCCCCGGGCCCTGCTCAGGCCTTGCCGCGGGGACCCCGGTCCTCGGCGCCGGCATAGATGGCCTGGCTGCCGAGGTCGTCCTCGATGCGCAGCAGCTGGTTGTACTTCGCCACCCGCTCGCTGCGGCTCAGGGAGCCCGTCTTGATCTGGCCGGCCCTGGTCGCCACGGCCAGATCGGCGATGGTGGTGTCCTCCGTCTCGCCGCTGCGGTGGCTGATCACGCTGGTGTAGCCGGCCCGGCCGGCCAGGTCGATCGCCTGGAGGGTCTCGGTGAGGGTGCCGATCTGGTTCACCTTGATCAGGATCGAATTCGCCACACCCAGATCGATGCCCCGCTGCAGCCGCTGGGTGTTGGTCACGAACAGGTCGTCCCCCACCAGCTGCACCGTGCTCCCCAGCTTCTCGGTGAGCAGGGCCCAGCCCTCCCAGTCGTCCTCGGCCACCCCATCCTCGATCGACACGATCGGGAAGCGGTTCACCAGCTGGTCGAGCTGGTCCACCATCTCGGCACTGGTGTAGCTGCCGCCGTCGAAGGCGTAGCGGCCGTCGCGGTAGAACTCGGTGCTGGCCACATCGAGAGCGAGCGAGATCTGATCGCCGGGCCGGTAGCCCGCCTGCTCGATCGCCTGCACCAGCAGCTCCCCGGCGGCCCCGTTGCCCAGGTCGGGGGCGAAGCCGCCCTCGTCACCCACGGCCGTGCTCAGTCCCTTGTCCTTCAGCAGACCCTTGAGGGTGTGGAACACCTCGGTGCCCATGCGCAGGGCCTCCCGGAAGCTGCCGGCGCCGTGGGGCACCAGCATGAACTCCTGGAAGTCCAGGCTGTTGGCGGCATGGGCCCCGCCGTTGATCACGTTCATCAGCGGCACCGGCAGCAGGCAGGCCATGGGGCCGCCCAGGTAGCGGTACAGGGGCAGACCGACGGCGTTGGCCGCCGCCCGGGCTGTGGCCAGGCTCACCGCCAGGATCGCGTTGGCCCCGAGGGCGCTCTTGTTGTCGGAGCCGTCCAGGTCGAGCATGGCGCTGTCCACGGCTACCTGCTCGAGGGCACTGATGCCGCAGATGGCCGGGGTGATCTTCTCCTCGATGTTCGCCACTGCCTGCAGCACGCCCTTGCCCATGTAGCGGTTGCCGCCATCGCGCAGTTCGTGGGCCTCATGGGCGCCGGTGCTGGCTCCGCTCGGCACGATGGCCCGACCGCTGGCACCGTTCTCCAGATACACCTCGGCTTCCACGGTGGGTGTGCCGCGCGAATCGAGAACCTCCCGCGCCACCACGGTTTCGATCGAGTAGTCGAGGGTGTCGATCACGGCTTCGGGCCACGGCTGTCAGGGCAGGATCCTATGGGCCACCCCCTCCCGCTCCGGTGTGGCAACGGGCACTGCCGGCCCGCTTGCTGGCCAGAATGGCTCCGCACCCAACGCCCGCGCCGGTCTGCCCATGCGCCTGCTGCACACCATGCTCCGGGTGGGGAACCTGGACCGCTCCCTTGCCTTCTACACCGAGGTGCTCGGCATGACGCTGCTGCGTCGCAAGGACTATCCCAGCGGCCGCTTCACCCTGGCGTTCGTGGGTTATGGCCCGGAGTCGGATCACACCGTGCTGGAGCTCACCCACAACTGGGACACCGAGGCGTATGACCTCGGCGAGGGTTACGGCCACATCGCTCTCGGCGTGGACGACATCCATGCCACCTGTGATGCGATCCGGGCCATGGGGGCCCGTGTGGTGCGCGAACCCGGCCCGATGAAGCACGGCAGCACCGTGATCGCCTTCGTGGAGGATCCCGATGGCTACAAGGTGGAGCTGATCGAGCTCGGCTCCCGCGCCGGTGGTGCAGCCTGATGCCCACCGATGTGCGTGCCGGCTACGGCGTCAGCCTCACCAGCGAGCCCGATCGCTTCAGCGAGGAGGCCTGGAACCTGCTGCTGGCCAGCCAGGACACGGCCCGCCGCTGGCGCCACGGTGTGATGGATGTGGAGCATCTGCTCCAGACCCTGCTGCTGGATCGCCGTTTCGGTCAGTGGGTCGATCGCCTGCCCCTCGATTCCGACCGTCTGCTCGACCGGCTCGAGGCCTTCTGCGCCGAGCAGCCCAGTGCTCCCGATGGGGAGCTCTTCATCGGAGATGCCCTCGAGGATCTGCTCGAGGAGGCCGACCGGCGCCGCACCGGCTGGGGCTCACGCCTGCTGGATGTGCCCCACCTGCTGCTGGCCCTGGTGGAGGAGCCCCGCATCGGGGAGCGGCTGCTGGCCCGCGAGGGACTCACGGAGGACGTTCTGCTGCGCCAGCTGCGTCCAGCGGCACCGGCCCGTCCCACCGCGGCTCCGGCTCCAGCTGCCATGCCCTTGCCGGCCGCTCCGGCGTCAGCCGCCGCGCCACCGCCCACTTCCCCTCCACCCCCTGCCGCGGCCGTCCCGACCTCTCCCACGCCTGCCGCCGATCCCTGGGCCGGAGCGGACGACTGGATCGATGCCGCCCCCGGCCTGCGCAGTCCCGGCCGGCCCACGCCGCCCGCCGCGGCGGCGCCCGCCGCTCCCGCCCTGCAGCTGGAGGCCGAGGCCCCCGAGCCGATGGCCCTGGAGCGTTACGGCCGCGACCTCACCGCCGCCGCCCGGGCCGGGGAACTGGATCCGGTGATCGGCCGTGATGCCGAGATCCGCCGGCTGATCCAGGTGCTGTCGCGCCGGAGCAAGAACAATCCGGTGCTGATCGGTGAGCCCGGGGTGGGCAAGACGGCCGTGGCCGAGTGCCTGGCCCAGCGGATCGTGGCCGGCGAGGTGCCCGATGCCCTGCGGGGCCAGCGGCTGGTGGCGCTGGATCTGGGCGCCCTGATCGCCGGCGCCAAGTTCCGCGGCCAGTTCGAGGAGCGCCTGCGCACGGTGCTGGCGGAGGTGCGCGACGCCGAACCCGGCGTGATCGTGTTCATCGACGAGCTGCACACCGTGGTGAGCGGGGATCGCTCCAATGCCGATGCCGGCAGCATCCTCAAGCCGGCCCTGGCCCGGGGGGAGCTCCGCTGCGTGGGGGCCACCACGCCGGAGGAGTACCGCCGCAGCATCGAGAAGGATCCGGCCCTGGAGCGCCGCTTCCAGCAGGTGGTGATCCGCGAGCCGGGGCTGGAGACCAGCGTGGAGATCCTGCGCGGGCTCAAGGAGCGCTACGAGCTGCACCACGGCGTCACCATCAGCGACGCCGCCCTGGCGGCGGCGGCCCGCCTGGCCGATCGCTACATCGCCGACCGCTGCCTGCCCGATTCCGCCATCGATCTGGTGGACGAGGCGGCCGCCAACCTGCGCATGGAGGTCACGTCCAAGCCCCAGCCCGTGGAGGATGCCGAAGTGGCCCTGCGGCGGGTGGAACTGGCCCTGCTCTCGGCCGAGGCGGCCCCCGAGGCCGAACGCATCGCCCTGCAGGAGCAGCGCCGCCAGGCCGTGCAGGCGCTCCAGCACCTGCAGCAGCGCTGGCAGGCCGAGCGGGAACGGGTGGCGGAGCTGCGGGACCTGCTGCAGCAGGACGAAGACCTGCGCCATGCCATCGCCGAGGCCGAGCGCTGCGGGGATCTGGAGGAGGCGGCCCGCCTGCAGTACGACCAGCTGCACGGGGTGCAGCAGCGCCGCCTGGCCCTGGAGGCGGAGATGCAGACCGACGCCATGCTGCGGGAGCAGGTGGAGCCCGGCGACATCGCCGACGTGGTGGCCCGCTGGACCGGCATTCCGGTGCAGCGCCTGCTGGCCGGCGAGCGACAGAAGCTGCTGGAGCTCGACCGGCGTCTGGGCGAGCGGGTGATCGGCCAGCCCGAGGCCGTGGCCGCCGTGGCAGCAGCGATCCGTCGCGCCCGGGCCGGCATGCAGTCGCCGCGGCGGCCGGTGGGGTCCTTCCTCTTCCTCGGCCCCACGGGTGTGGGCAAGACCGAACTGGCCAAGGCCCTGGCGGCGGCGCTGTTCGACGAGGAGGAGGCCCTGGTGCGGCTCGACATGAGCGAATTCATGGAGCGCAACGCCGTGGCCCGCCTGGTGGGGGCTCCGCCGGGCTACGTGGGCTACGAGGAGGGGGGGCAGCTCACCGAGGCCGTGCGCCGCCGCCCCTACGCGGTGGTGCTGCTCGACGAGGTGGAGAAGGCCCACCCCGAGGTGTTCAACCTGCTGCTGCAGGTGCTCGATGACGGCCGCCTCACCGATTCCCAGGGCCGCACCGTGGGCTTCCGCCACACCGTGGTGATCATGACCAGCAATCTGGCCAGCCGCTCGATCCTCGACCATGCCCGCGGCGGTCTGGATGCCACCCAGCTGGAGCAGGCGGTGGACCAGGCCCTGGCGGCCCGCTTCCGGCCGGAATTCCTCAACCGCATCGATGAGGTGATCCGGTTCCGGCCGCTGGCGGAAGCCGATCTGGCGCGGATCGTGAGGCTGCAGCTGGCGGAGCTGGCCGCCTTGCTGGCGGAGCAGCAGCTGGAGCTGCAGGTGGACGAGCCCGTGATCGAGGCGCTGGCCCTGCAGGGCTATGAGCCCGAATACGGCGCCCGTCCGCTGCGGCGGGTGCTGCGGCGCCGGCTGGAGAACCCCCTGGCCACCGAGTTGCTGGAGGAGCGCTACAGCGGTGCCCGCGGGGTGCGGGTGAGGGCCGGGGCGGAGCCGGGTGGATCGCTGTGCTTCGAGCCCGTGGCGGAGCCAGGCCGGGAGGGGCGTCCGGTAGGGTGATCGTTTGCCGAGTCGCGCGGATGCCCGCGTGCGCCTGCACCCGTGGTGTCCGAACCAACCCCTGATCCAACCCCAGCTGATTCCAAGTCCGCTGCGCCAGCCTCGAAGGCCGCCGTCGATCAGGCTGCGGATGGGCAGGTTTCTCTGGAGGCTGGAACGGCCGAAGCCCCGGCACCGGCCGGCTTCGGAGCCGCCACCCTGGCGGAGCTGCGGAAGGTGGTCTGGCCCAGCCGTCAGCAGCTCTTCAGCGAATCGGTGGCGGTGATCCTGATGGTGGGTCTGTCGGCCGCGGCCATCGCCGCCATCGACCGCTTCTACGGCTGGGCGGCTGCCCAGGTGTTCGGCTGACCCCCAGACCGACCCCCTGCCCGCCTCCGCTCCGAACCTCCGCTCCCTCCCTCTTCCGTCGTTCCCGCCTCCCCAGCCTGAAGCCCCGTGTCCGAGACCCTGTCCGAAAGCCAAGTCGACAACGTCGCCAGCGAAGCCGACCCCGCGGCTGATGCCGGACTGGAGCTGCCGGCCGCCGGAGCCGACACCGCGTCCACCGAAGCGGCCGGCGAGAAGCGCCAGGTGGCCCGCTGGTACGCGGTGCAGGTGGCGTCCAGCTGCGAGAAGAAGGTGAAGGCCACCCTGGAGCAGCGGGCCGTGACCCTCGGCGTGGACAACCGCATCCTCGAGATCGAGATCCCCCAGACCCCGGGCGTCAAGCTGAAGAAGGACGGCAGCCGCCAGAGCACCGAGGAGAAGGTGTTCCCCGGCTACGTGCTGGTGCGGATGGTGCTCGATGAGGACACGATGATGGCGGTGCGCAGCACCCCCAACGTGATCAACTTCGTGGGGGCCGAGGAGCGTCGCGCCACCGCCCGGGCCCGCGGCCACATCAAGCCCCGCCCGCTCAGCCGCCAGGAGGTGGACCGCATCTTCAAGCGGGCCGCGGAGAAGAAACCCGTGGTGAAGGTCGACCTCAGCGAGGGCGACCAGATCCTCGTCACCGCCGGTCCGTTCAAGGACTTCCAGGGCGAGGTGATCGAGGTGTCGGGCGAGCGCAACAAGCTCAAGGCCCTGCTCTCGATCTTCGGCCGCGAGACCCCCGTGGAGCTCGAGTTCGCCCAGATCAGCAAGCAGAGCTGAGCTCCAGGCTCCGCTCAGCGGCCGTCTCCCTGCGGAGGGCGGCCGTTCCATCACCGCCTTCCACCCGGAGGCGATCCGCAGACCCGCCCAGTAGTTCGAGACGATGGCCAAGAAAGTCGTAGCCGTGATCAAGCTGGCCCTCCAGGCCGGCAAAGCCAACCCGGCGCCACCCGTGGGCCCTGCCCTCGGTCAGCACGGCGTCAACATCATGGCGTTCTGCAAGGAGTACAACGCCCGCACGCAGGACAAGGCCGGTTACGTGATCCCGGTGGAGATCTCGGTCTTCGAAGACCGCAGCTTCACCTTCATCACCAAGACCCCTCCCGCCTCCGTGCTGATCTCCAAGGCGGCCGGCATCGAGAAGGGCGCCGCCACCTCCTCCAAGGGGGCCGTGGGTGCCATCAGCCGTGCCCAGCTCGAGGAGATCGCCAAGACCAAGCTGCCCGACCTCAACTGCACCAGCGTTGAATCGGCCATGCGCATCATCGAAGGCACCGCCCGCAACATGGGCGTCGCCGTCAGCGACTGATCCTTCCGTTCCCATCACCGGGGGAGATCCAGCCAGCCGCCGCCGGCGCCCAGCGCCCCTGGCAGTCCTGCATCGCCCGCACCCCATCACCGCCATGCCCAACGTTTCCAAGCGCTTTTCCTCCCTCCAGGCCAAGGTCGCCGAGCGCGCCTACGAGCCCCTGGAGGCCATCGAACTGGTGAAGGCCAACGCCAACGCCAAGTTCGACGAAACGATCGAGGCCCATGTGCGCCTCGGCATCGATCCCAAGTACACCGACCAGCAACTGCGCACCACCGTGGCCCTGCCCCACGGCACTGGCCAGAGCATCCGCATCGCCGTGATCGCCCGCGGTGAGGCCGTGGCCGCCGCCAAGGCCGCCGGTGCCGATCTGGCCGGCGACGACGATCTGGTGGATCAGATCGCCGGCGGTGCCATGGATTTCGACCTGCTGATCGCCACCCCCGACATGATGCCCAAGGTGGCCAAGCTCGGCCGGGTGCTCGGTCCCCGCGGCTTGATGCCGAACCCCAAGGCCGGCACCGTGACCACCGATCTGGCCGGCGCCATCGCCGAGTTCAAGGCGGGCAAGCTGGAGTTCCGCGCCGACCGCACCGGCATCGTGCACGTGCGCTTCGGCAAGGCCAGCTTCGAGCCCACCAAGCTGCTGGAGAACCTCAAGGCCCTGCAGGAGACCATCGACCGCAACAAGCCCAGCGGTGCCAAGGGCCGCTACTGGCGCTCCCTGTACGTGACCTCCACCATGGGCCCCTCGGTGCAGGTGGACTTCTCGGCGCTGCAGGACCTCAAGCAGGAGGGCTGACATCAACACCGTGACGGGCTCGTGGAACAGGGGCGACCAGCGGCCGAGCAGACAGATCCCCCGCCCCCTGGGGCGGAGGCCAACCAGGCGGGCGTAGCCCGCCTGATGTCTGCTCTGCAGGCCTTGTCGATCCCGCCGTCCGACCTGGGCGCCATCGAGACTGACCTGCAGGGAGACCTGGCCTCCATCCCCATGCAGCGCCTTGGGCTTGACAGCCTGGGATCCATGGAGCTCTGCATCCACCTCGAGCTCGACCACGGCGTTGTGATCACGCCAGCGGACCTGCTGGGCATGCAGACCGTGCAGGAGCTGATCGCCCGGCTCAGGCCCCAGGATCCCTAGGGGGATGGGCCAGCAGATCGCTCAGCGCCTGATCAAGTGTGCAGCCCTGAGCCACGAGATCAATGAACAGGGCGTGGGCTGCGCAGCCGGGATAGGCCCTGGGCGACGGTGTGACCTGCAGCCACTGCCGCGCCCGGTAGTAGTGCTGGAGGAGCTCGGCACAAGTGCTGTCCTGGCCGTTCTCTGCGGCGAACGCCAGGATCAGGTCGGTGGTGTGATCCTGCGGGGTTCCGGTTGTTCGGACGGGCTGAAGCCGATCGAGGAGGCCGCCCGGCTCAAGCAGGGGCGGGCTGGCTCCAGCCCCGATGGCAATACCGAGCGGCAACCCCAGGTTGCGGGCGACCACAAGGGCCGGCAGGCCTCCGCTGCTGGTGCCCAGGCTGCAGATCTGTTCTGTCTCCAGCCCCTTGGCCTGAAGGCCTTGCAGCAGCCGGCGAAGGTGCTGCTCGATCTCCAGGAGCACCTGGCCGTTCTGGGAGAAGTAGCCCGCCAGGCTGTGGCGTCGCACCAGCAGCAGGTCATAACCGCTGGCGTCGAGGGCGCTCAGCACGTAGGGGATAGGAGCCATCAGCAGGCCGAGGTTGCCCGTGAAGCCGATCACCAGATGGCGTCGGAGGCGCTGACTCCCGGGCCTCTGTGCTGCCCCGGCCCGATCCAGGCTGCGGTAATGGGAGATCCAGTGGTTGGCGGCCGGATGGTCGATCCGGCGGTACCGGGGGCCCTGCTGACGTAACCGGGGGGAATAGAGCAGGGACTGTGCGGCCCATTGCCGGCGCCACTCGGAGTTGATGCCGCGCGCGCGGGCAAGCTTCAGTAGCTTCCTCAGCTGCTGACCGGTGGCAAACCGGTTGATCACCAGCTGGTGCTGATGCAGGCGGTTCAGGCTGATCCCTGCCAACCGCGAGACCCACCGGGCCGGGGCTTCTCCCCGCAACTCCCATTCAAGATCCTCCCAAGGCAGCGCCGGTGCCTGGCTCATGAGCGCAACGCGAAGCGTTCCGCCAGCACCCGCCGCAGCGGTTTGCCGGTGGGGCCGAGCGGCAGCGCCTCCAGCGGCACGATGCGGTGCGGCCGCCGCGGGCCCAGAGCCGTGCGGCACCGCTCCATCAATGCGGCCAGCAGCGTGGCCGTCTCCCCGTCACCGGACCCTGCAGCACTCCGGGGTTGCAGCACCACAGCCGCCATGGGAACGGCACCATAGTGTTCGGAATTGGCTCCGAACGCCACGCAGTCGCGCACGCGCGGGTCGGCGCGCAGCACATCCTCGATCTCCAGGGGGGAAATCAGCAGGGAGCTGAACAGAAACACGTCGTTGGAGCGGCCGCCGAAGATGAGTGCGCCGTCGGCGCTGCGGGCGATCAGGTCGTTCGGGTTGAACGGCTCCTGCACGGCCTGCTGCACCTCCATGCCGCCCCCCTCCCGCTCCACCTGCCAGCGCGTGACCTTGCTGACCAGCACCTCGTGGAAGCCGAGCCCATCACGCTGCAGTCGGGGCGCGCCGATCAGCGCCAGCCTCACGTTGTCCAGCGGATGGCCCAGGCCTTCGCGGTGGTCCAGCAGCGCCTCGGGGCTCAGCCAGCTGATCGGGCCGCACTGGCTGGTGGCGTAGGTGATCCCCAGGCTGCAGCTGTGGAGCCGCCGCACGGCCTCCCGCAGGGCCATCGGCACCCGGTCGGCCCCTGTGACGACGAGGAAGGAACCGGGCAGCCGATCCAGCTGCCCTGCCTCAAGCCGCCGTCGCAGGGCCAGTGGCGCCATCGGCGTGCCGGTGCAGCCCTGGGCGAGCACATCCGGGCCGATCGGAGCGAGGGGATCGCGCACCACCAGGCCAGTCCCCTGCATGACGCATGTCAGCTTGAACAGCCGGGAGCTGTGGTGCTGCAGACCGGGTCCGAGCAGGGGTCTGTGCAGCAGCTGATAGGGCGACCAGTCCAGCCGCTGCACACCGCTCAGGATCTGGGAGGCGGTCGTTCGGTTGATGCCGGGGCGCCCTGAGCTGGTTCCCGAGGTGGTGGAGAGCAGGAGGGCCTCCTCCGCTTCTCCAAAGGCGGCATGGGCCTCGGGGGAACCATCGGATTGGAGACCTGCGGAGAGCGGCACCACGTCGAACTGCTCCGGACTGGCGGGGGCGCCCTCCCAGTCCCCTTCCCCCGCCAGCTCAGAAGTCCGGCCCTGCCACGCCTGGCCCACCAGCCAGTGGGTGAGGCCGTACCGCTGAGCGAGGCTGGCGCGCTCCACGCTGGAGGCATCGTGGGGCACGATCGCCTGCCTGACTCCGCTGAGCAGGCAGGCGATCGTGCTGATCAGCAGGGGCAGGCCATCCGGGGCAAGGTGGGCGATGCAGGGGCTGGATCCGTCCTTGAACATGGCCCGCCAGGCCTCGAACCAGGCGCACTCCGCCTGCAACCGCTCCAGCAGTTCCGCCGCCGTGACTGGACGCCCCGCCCAGTCGACCATCACCTCGGCGGGATTCCGGCCGAGGGTCCGTGCGGTGTCGCGCTTCAGCTGACGGATCAGGGCAGGAGCCATGGCTGCTGTGCCGGAGTTCAGGCCGGCACGCCGCTGGCCAGCCGGGCCGCTGCCGCCTCCACCACCGCCTCCCCCAGGGTTGTGAGCTGGGCATGGCTCCGGATCACGGCGAGCGAGGAGGCTCCGTACTCCTGCTGTTGGGCGATGAGCAGCCTGCAGGAAGCGGTGAGCTCTTCGAACGCATCGCTCGGGGGGATGCCGCGGCTCAGCGCCCGTTGCAGCACGGGGCACACCCTGGACACCACATGCAGAGCGTGAAGAATGCCGTTCATCGGTCGTGGGTCCGGCCGGATCCTCACGCTGTGCCGCTCGTCATCACCATTCAGACAGAGCGGACCGTCCTGGGCCAGCACGAACAGCTCCGCATGGGCATACTCATGCACCAGGCGTTCCGTCATCTGGATGGGATTCGTGGGCCGTGAGGCGTTGAAGAGGCTGGCGCCGCGGAAGAAGAAGCAGGTGGCATTGCCGAAGCCCTCTCCGCTGAACCGGGCGTTGGAGCCTGGCGCGCAGAGCACCAGCAGCGGCTGAAGCCGGTCCATCAGGTCTGCCAGGGGGGGATCGAGGGTCCGGATCAGACCGCGGGCTTCGGGAATCACCGTCCGGTACTGATCCCCCACCTCGGCGGAAGGTGGCTCCATGCCGCCAGAGAAGTCGCCGCCTTCCTGAAAGAGGTCGAGGGCAGCCTGCCAGAGGGCCGGGTCCGCCCGGGCCGGGTTCCAGAACTCCACGATCTGGCCCACCGGCTGGGGGCGCTCGATCTCAGCGAGGAGGAGGTCGTGGAACCTGGGAAGAAGGTCACCCTGGCCGGTGAGGATCTGCCGGCCGAGGAGGTAGTAGCCCAGATACACCCACGGGGAGAGGGGGCTGTGGGCTGCCTGCAGCCGCTGTCGCAGGGCCAGCACGAGTGGGCCGAGGTTCAGCTGGGGAGCAGCGTTGCTCAACTGCTGGAACGAGTCGAGCAGATCGTGCTCCCCCTTGCGAGCATTGTGCTCGACACAGGCTGTCAGGACGGCGTCGTCGGCCAGGTTTGGGTGCGACGTCACCGGCACGGATCCCGGAGGTTCGTCAGCGACGTTGGGCGCCCGTGGGCTCACCGCCCACCTTGGCGGAAACCGAAGAGCTCATGGTGCAGGCGGTCGTTTGGGGCTCGGTGCCGAACTTGGCGCTGACCGCGGAGCGCAGGCCAACCGACTCGGCTGCGCCCTGCATGGCCGCGGCGTCGTGGGGCTGGCGAACCATCAGCTTGAAACCGAACAGGTTGTCCATGGTGCTTTTGCTGCGAAGACGAAGCCCATTCAAGCCTGGATTTCTGAAAAGCAAAGAACAGCTGTGGTGGTAAGGTGATTTGCTGGCCTCTATTGGCCAGATGGGCACGCGCCCAACCCCAGACAGCAGGTTGGCCTGGAATCCTCCGGTACCCCGGCGGCATTCCCATCCGTAAGCCCTGCCGAGGTGAACGCGACAGGTTTCGGCCCCAGGTCTTCAGCGGTGTGCAGCCGCCGACGGTCTGATCGGTCAGGAGCATGCAGCGGCCTCGAGCTGGCCTGAGGCGATCCTCCCCTGGATCACCTTGCCGGCGTCCCGGGCCGCGTACCCGGCTTGTTCCCCCGATCCGATCCTTTCCTATGGGCCGCACGCTGGAGAACAAGCAACAGATCGTCGAAGAGCTCAAGGGGCTCCTCGGCGAGGCCGAAATGGCGCTGGTCCTCGATTTCAAGGGCCTCTCCATCAAGGAAATGTCTGATCTGCGGACCCGTCTGCAGGCCAGCAACGGCGTGTGCAAGGTGACCAAAAACACCCTCATGCGCCGGGCCATTGATGGCAACAGCGCCTGGTCGGAACTCGAATCCCTGCTCACCGGCACCAATGCCTTCGTGCTCGTCAAGGGCGACGTTGGTGGTGCGGTGAAGGCCGTGCAGTCCTTCCAGAAGGACACGAAGAAGTCTGAGACCAAGGGCGGCCTTTTCGAAGGCAAGCTCCTCTCCCAGACCGAGATCAAGGCCATCGGGGATCTGCCCTCCAAGGAGGTGCTCATGGCCCAGATCGCCGGTGCGATCAATGCCGTGGCCACCAAGCTGGCCGTGGGCATCAACGAGGTTCCTTCCGGTCTCGCTCGGGCCCTCCAGCAGCACGCCGGTGGGGAAGGCCAGGCCTCCTGAGGCCAGGCTTCATCCCGCTCGCCGCTGTTGAGCTCAACCGATCCGACTGTTTCCCACAGATCTGTTGCTGATTCCCAACCATGTCTGCTACGACCGACCAGATTCTCGAACAACTCAAATCCCTCTCCCTGCTGGAAGCTTCCGAGCTCGTCAAGCAGATTGAAGAGGCCTTCGGCGTGTCCGCCGCCGCTTCTGCCGGTGTCGTGATGGCCGCTGCTCCGGCAGCTGCCGCTGAGGCTGCCGAAGAGAAGACCGAATTCGATGTGATTCTCGAATCCTTCGATGCCGCGGCCAAGATCAAGGTGCTGAAGGCCGTGCGCGAAGCCACCGGCCTGGGCCTGGGTGACGCGAAGTCACTGGTGGAAGCCGCTCCCAAGGCGGTGAAGGAGGGTATCGCCAAGGCCGATGCCGAGGCCCTCAAGAAGGCCATCGAGGAAGCCGGCGGCAAGGTTTCGATCAAGTGATCGCAGCCGGGGCCGGCATGTCCGGCCCCCCGCTTCCGAGCACAAAGCCGGCCCCTTGGGGCCGGCTTTGTTGTGTCGGCTGATCGTCAGTGACGCCAGTGCCGGTAGGCAGCCAAGAAAAAAGCCCCGCCGAAGGCGGGGCAGGACGTTGGAACGAT
Source organism: Cyanobium sp. PCC 7001 (assembly GCF_000155635.1). NCBI lineage: Bacteria > Bacillati > Cyanobacteriota > Cyanophyceae > Synechococcales > Prochlorococcaceae > Cyanobium > Cyanobium sp. PCC 7001. Next base: position 1,777,569 of record NZ_DS990556.1, on the reverse strand, counting down.
CTTCGGGAGTCTGTCCTCGTTTCGACCCTGAAGAGACGTTCCGCACTCCTCACACCCCATGAACTTAAGGGGGGCTCTCCGGGAAAGGGGTGCGGGCGTGACGGTTGTCCAGCTGTCCCGTGCCCCCGGGTTTCCGGCTAGCTGCCGTACGGCACCACCTCCAGGGCCACCACGCCGGTGGGGCGGGAGGTGGGGCGGCTGGTGGTGCGCGACACCCGCGAATCCAGTCGGCCGAGGCGGCTGGTGCGCTCCAGCCGGCTGGCGGAGGCCACCGAGGGGGGTGGGGTCACCGCCGGCAGGGACGCCAGCTCGCCGCCGCCCCGGGCCCGGGCGATCAGCACCGGCAGGGGCTCGGCATGGGCCATGTAGAGGTGCCGCAGGGTTTCGCTGCCGTAGGTGCGGCGCTGGAAACTCCAGCCCGGGGCCAGCTGCAGGGCGGACAGGCCGTTGGCGGCAGCCCGGCCCGTGGCCACGGGAATCAGGGTGGTGTGCTGGGGATTGCTGGCCATCAGCCGCAGCTCCCCGTTGGTGCTCTCGACCCTCAGCCGCCAGGGGCTGCTGAGGTCGCTGTCGTTGACCCGCAGGGAGTAGGCGCTGCTTGAGAGGTAGCGGCCGCAGACCCCCTCAGCCACGTCGCCGTCGTAGGACACCACTGACCCATCGGGGAATTCACGCCAGCACGGAGGCTCGGGCTGGAGCTGTTCCAGCACGATCAGGTTCCAGCGGCCTCCTGCCAGAGGCTGGGCCAGGGCGATGGCCTGGCCTGCGGCGATCGGCTGGCTGCCGAACAGATTGGCCGCCTGGGCGCGCTCGGACGGGGCACTGCCCAGCAGGGCAGCGGCGCCCGTGCCCAGGGCCGTGGCGCCGAGGGCCAGCGGCAGACGCAGGGACCGCAGGCGGGAGGATGACGGCAGGAGGGGTGGGGTTGGTGTGCTGGCCATGGCCCTTTCTGCCCGGAGGGCAGCACAGATTAGAGAGTCTCTCTAGCGAAGATTTCAGGAGTGTCCAGTGGCGAGTCGGCCGGTGAGAGTGGTGGCGGCGGCCTGTGATGGGGCCTGCAGCGGCAATCCGGGGCCGGGGGGCTGGGGGGCTCTGCTGCGTTTCGAGGATGGGTCGGTTCACGAAATGGGGGGTGCCGAAGCGGACACCACCAACAACCGCATGGAGCTCACCGCCGCCCTGGCGCTGCTGGAGGCCCTGCGCGATCTGCCCCGTCACCCCGACCTGGCCATCCGCACCGACAGCCGTTATCTGATCGATGGCCTGGGCAAGTGGATCCAGGGGTGGAAACGGAAGGGATGGCGCACGGCGTCCGGCGGCGCCGTGCTGAACCGCGATCTCTGGGAGAAGCTGGATCGGGCCCGGCTGGCTGACGTGCCGCTGCGCCACGTGAGGGGGCACAGCGGCGATCCCGACAACGAGCGCTGCGACACCATCGCCGTGGCCTTCTCCCGCGGACGCATTCCTCCCTTGCAGGAGGGTGAGGTGCTCGGGATGGCGCGGCTGGAGGCCGACGTTCCCGCCATGGCCCCAGAGGCGGTGGAGCCCCGGCCCGGGCGCGAGCCGACTGCACTGGGTGATGCGTCTGGTGAGGATCCGGCTCCGGCGGCGTTGCAGCAGCTGCTGAGCCGGCTCGAATGGGCCGATCGGGTGGCTGAGCAGGCCTACGGCCTCACCCTGGTGGAACTGGCCCAGTTGGTGGAGCAGCCCCTGCGCAACCTGGAGCGCCGCACCAGGCCCTGGACGTGGCGCGACTGGCGGGTGGAGCCGATCGGGGACGGCCGCTGGCGGTTGCGGCGCGGGACGGCAGGATTGGGAGATGGCCGCTGAACAGCACAGATGGGGGAGGGCGCACAGGGCGGTGCGACGGTGGGACAGGCAGGGGCAGCAGCCAGCACCACCGGCGCGCTGTATCAGCGCTTCGTCGGCCCGTTGCTCTCCCAGGATGCGGGTGCCGACGCGGAGCAGCTGAGCCGCCTCACCCTGGCGGCCCTCGCCCAGGCCTCCCTGCGCCGTCGCTGGCCCGTGGTGAGTGGGGTGCTCGAGGGCCTCGGGGGCGAGCTGCGCCGTCCCGATCCGCGGCTGGAGCAGAGCCTGTTCGGCTGCCGCTTCAGCAACCCGGTGGGCCTGGCGGCCGGCTTCGACAAGGACGGCGTGGCGGCGGCCATCTGGGATCGCTTCGGCTTCGGCTTTGCGGAGCTCGGCACCATCACCTGGCACTCCCAACCCGGCAATCCCCGCCCCCGCCTGTTCCGGCTGGCCCAGGAGCGGGCCGCGCTCAACCGGATGGGCTTCAACAACCAGGGGGCCCAGGCCGCCCGCCGCACCCTGGAGCGCCAGCGGTTGCCCCCGCCGGGCCAGCGGCCGGCCGTGCTCGGCATCAACCTCGGCAAGTCGAAGGTCACGGCCCTGGAGCAGGCTCCCGACGACTACGCGGCCTCGCTGGAGCTGCTGGCTCCCCTGGCGGACTACGCCGTGATCAACGTGAGTTCTCCCAACACCCCCGGGCTGCGGGATCTGCAGGATGAGGTGCTGCTGCGCCGGTTGGTGGAGCGTCTGCGGCGGTTGCCGGCCTGCCCGCCGCTGCTGGTGAAGATCGCGCCGGACCTGGAGGACGACGCCATCGACGCCATCGCCCGCATGGCCTACGAGGAGGGCCTGGCCGGGGTCATCGCCGTGAACACCAGCCTGGACCGCCTCGGTCTGGAACAACGGCGCCTGGTGCAGACGGGACGCACCCTGGCGGAGGAGCCCGGTGGGTTGAGCGGCGCACCCTTGCGGGCCAGGGCGCTGGAAGTGTTGCGCCGACTGCGGGCCACGGCGGGCCCGGCCCTGCCGCTGATCGGGGTGGGGGGGATCGATTCCGCCGAGGCCGCCTGGGAGCGGATCGCCGCCGGAGCCTCGCTGGTGCAGCTCTACACCGGCTGGATCTACGCCGGCCCGGCTCTGGTGCCGGCCATCCTGGAGGGGCTCAGCCGGCAGCTCGATCGCCATCGACTCGCGCACATCGGTCAGGCCGTGGGCACGGGCCTTCCATGGCGGTGATGCCTTTCGTGGTGGCCGGTTTCCGAAAGTTCGGTAGCTTTGCCGCAATCGACGTGGACACCCTTGGTACTCGCGGGGATCAGGGAACGGTTACGCCCCCTGAGGGCGGACATTTTTCCGCGCACGGTGCTGCTCGATTTCTCCGACCCCCAGTTGCTGGTGGGGCAGACCATGAAGACGGGCAATGCCGATCCGCCCACCTGGCAAGCGCCCGTTCCGGCCCGCACCCTTCGGGACGGGGTGCCCATCGCCCCTGACGCGCTCGGTGATTTCGTGGGTGACCTGCTGCTGGAGCACGCCACGGTGATGGCCAATCTGGTGGTGGCGCTCCCGCGCCAGGCCAGTGCCTGGCGGGTGATCACCTGGCCGGGTGGTGTCTGCCCCGAGGAGCCGGTCGCCGCCCTGCGGGAGCTGAATCCTGATCTGCGGCTTCCCTTCGCCCTGCGCTCCGCGGCCATCGATCTTCAGCCCCTGCCCGGCAGAACGGCCCGTTCGCTGCTGGTGGCCGCGCCCACCAGCACGGTGGAGGCCTGGATCGACCTGTTCGCGATCGCCGGCGGCAGGTTCCGCCACCTGCTTCCGGCCCAGGCGTGCCAGATCCTGGCCCTGCGGGACCAGATCGATACGACGACTCCTGGCACCATGGTGGGAGTGCTGCAACCCACCAGCAGCCACTGTCACCTCGATGTGTGGGTGGCAGGTGCCCCGGAGTTCGAACGCACGCTCCCCCTGTCCTCCCAGGAGCTGATTCCCGAGTTGAAACGGGCGCTTGCGTTCTGCGAGGCCCAGTTCGGTTGTACCCGTTCGCGTCTGCTGGTGACCCAGCCGCTCGAGGGCCTCGAGGCTGTGGAGCAGGCGATGGGACTGGAGTTCCAGCAGATCGAACTGGCCGGCTTCGGTACGCTTGGCCTGAAGGGTCTGGCTGAGCTGGACAGAGCCCGATGATCACAACACCATTCGATCTTCTTCGCGACAAGCGCGAATCTCTGGGCCTGCCCGAACCCGCAGAGGCGCAGCAAACCACCCGTCAGACCCTGCTCAAGGGGGTCGCCATCGGTTCCGGCATCCTCGGCCTGACCCTCGGCATCAGTGCCCTCCTCTTCCTGAGGGGGCTGTATGTGCGGGGTGAACTGGACCGGCTGGCCACGGTGGAGGCCGAGGAGCAGCAACTGCAGAGCAGGCTGATCGCCAGCAACGCCAAGCTCAAGCAGGTGCAGGATGCCAACCGCAAGCTGGTGCAAGGACTGATCGGCACCCGCTCCTCCTCGGCCTTGATGCGCGACCTGCAGCTGCGGGTGCCTGAGGGGGTGCAGCTCACCGATGCCCAGCAGCAGGAGCAGGACATGGTGCTCAAAGGAGTGGCCAACGATCCCCAGGCCTTCGTGCGGATCAACGCGCTCCAGCTCGATCTGAAGCGATCTCCTCTGGTGGATTCCGCCAAGGGCGTCACGCTCCTGAAGGCCTCCCGTGACCGCAGCAATGCCAACAGCAACCTTCTCGCCCCTGCCGTGGCCTTCGAGTTGCGCTTCTCCTTCCGGGAGGGATTGCCGCCGGCCTCCGAGAAGCTGATCCTTGAGCAGCTCGGTGCCGAGGGCCTCGCCCGCCGCCTTGCCCTGCTTCAGAAGGAAGGACTGCTGCCATGACCAATCTTCAGGCCTCCGTCAGTCCGCAGCAGCTGCAGCTGCGTCAGCGCCTGCTTCTCGGGCTGCCCATCGCCGCCGGCGGCCTTCTGGCCGCGCTGGTGATCGGAGCTCTTGTCGTGCCCCAATGGCTGCGGCTTCGCACCGATTCCGAACGCCTCGATGAACTGCTGGCACTCCAGCAGCGGATTCCTCTGCTCCGGGGCCAGATCGATCAGACGGCCCAGAACCAGGAGAAAGCGGAGCGGCAGCAACGGCGCATCCTCAACCTGATCGAGGGCAGTGGAGAGTTCCTCACCTTCCTCTCCCAGATCGACCGGGAGGCCACCCGGGCGGCGGTGCAGCTGGAGCTGTACGAGCCCGTGCCAGCCCAGCCCGCCGCGGCCGAGGCACAGCCGGCCCAGCAGCCGGGAGCTGCAGCGGCACCACCACCTCCCAAGCCACCCCTGGAGGAAGCGGGCCTCAGCTCCGAGCGTGTTCTGGTCACCGCCCGGGGCAACACCCCAAGCCTGCTCACGTTCCTCCGCGCGGTGGAGAAACTCAGTCTGCTGGCGGTGCCCAGCCAGTTCACCATGGCCCTGGTGGAGAAACCCGGCGCCCCCCAGACGGGGGGTGCTGCAGCTGCCAAGGCCACGATCCCTGAACTCAAGCTGCTGCTGACCTATTACAAGGCTCCCGAAGGTGGGTTGAAGCCACCGCCGCCAGCGAAGCCTCCCGCTGCTCCGGCTGAAGGAGCTCCCGCAGCCCCGCCTCCGGCCCAGCCCTGAGCAGGTCGCTGCCGTTCTGGTGGTGACAATCGCCCGCCATGGCCTGGCTTGCAGCAGCAGTGTTGGTCGTGGCAGTGCAGCAGCTGCCAGCGCGGTGGTAGTGGCGTCAAATTTTGGTCGGTAAGATCCGCCCACAACTGGTGTCGGGCACGTTGGCCAAGCTCATGAGTTCTCGCCTGCTGCTTTCAGGCTGGGTTACCGGATGCCTTGCCATCGCTTGGTTGGCACCCGTCGGCAACGCGGCGCCCAGGGTGCCTGCGGCCACGGCACCCTCAGCAGGCGCGCAGCCGGAGATCACCGGAGCGGTGCAGCTGAAGGTGAGGCGGCTTCCCGATTCCGTGGAGCTGCTGATCGAGGGCACCGGCATCTCTCCCCAGTTGCAGCAATCCAGTGATGCCGCTGGATGGCAGGGGCAGTTGTTCACGGCTACCCCTTCGGCTCTCAAGCTCGGCCCCCAGAGGCTTTCCCTCCCGGAGGTGGGACTGCAGACCATCAGCTTCGATGGCGGTGGCAGCAGCTTCTCGATCGGCGTCACCCCCATGCCCGGCGTGACGCTGAGCCGGCCCGTGGTGAGCGCCGATGGTCAGAACCTGATCATCGCCTTCCCCTCACCGGTTCCCCAGGCTTCGCTGCAGGTGAACCGGGTGAATCTCACCCAGCCTGGTGCGGTGCCGCTGCCCAGCTATGCCCCGCCGCTTCAGCCCAGGGCTGTGGCCCCGCCGCTGGGGGACATGGCCGTGGGCACGATGACGCTGCGGAATCCCGGCTATGTGAACGTGTCCGGTCCTTCGGTCACGATGACGCTCAAGAATGCGCCGGCCCGTGATGCCCTGATGGCCCTTGCCCAGCTCGGCGGTTACGGCTTCGCCTATGTGGATGAGCCCCTGGCCGGCGCGGCACAGAACGCCGCTGCCACGAATCCTGGAACCCGGCCCCTCTCGATCTCCTTCCGGGGAGAGTCCTACTCCCGAGCCCTCAACACCACCCTGCTGGCGGCCGGTCTGCAGGGCAAGCTGGAGGGCAACATGATCTTCGCCGGCCCCAATGCCCTCTCCAAGAGCTTCGGGGCCCAGGTGTCCAAGGTCTATCGCCTCAACCAGGTGGGGCCGAATGCGGCGGCTGACTATCTGGCCAACCTCGGTGCTTCCGTCACCAAGACCAACACCATCACCACCTCGGTGACCCAGGGCGTGTCCCAGGGAGAAGCCATCTCCTCGGCCCCCAATGCCCAGACCACCCAGGCCAGCAGCGTCACCACCGTGGAGGCCTACGGGGCGTCCACCGGTCCCCTGATCGGCCTGCGTGCCACCACCGACACCCGCTTGGGCACCATCACCATGGTGGGTGATCCGGCCATTGTGACCATCGCCGAGCAATACCTCCGGCAACTGGACCTGCGGCAGCGCCAGGTGGCGCTCAACGTGAAGCTCCTGGATGTGAGCCTCGAGAACGATGCCGCGATCGACAACTCGTTCGCGTTCCGCTTCGGCAATAACTTCATTGTGAATGACAATGGCGCTCTGCTTGGAGCATTTGGGAGAAATCTGCCGCCTCAGGCCGATGCCTTCCGACGTAATCAGCCGGATAGCATCGAGTTCAGCGATGGTCAATTCACCACTGAAAATGGCCCTCCCAATCAGCGACTGACCGCCGGCGGAAATAACAGTGGGTTTGCCCGTTCGCTTTCGATTACTGCAACTCGGAATCGATCTCTCAACCGGAATATTCTCAGCCGGATTGAAAATGAAACGGGCAGTACCCTTGAGCGGATCACAGATCCGACGACTGGCGCAGAAAGCTTCGTTCTGACTCCCTCACAGAACAACCTCAATCGAGTTGAGCGCACGGTTCAACGAATCCTTGGGCGAAATGGTACGGTTTCAAGGACAAGATCAAGCAACAACGGTGGTTTCTCCAACCGTCTTGATGTGGCAAGCACGCCAGGCAATCCAGGCAACAATTACGCCGAAGACACGTTCTACGACTTCGTTCGTGCCCAGATCACGTCTGGCTCGACCAAGTTGTTGGCCAGCCCCACCCTCATCCTCCAGGAGAATGCCGCTGAATTGCGTGGCGCTGGAATCACCGGCAGCACGGACTCCCCTGGCGGACTGGATGAATACAGCCCGGATTCCCCCATCGGTCGGCGCCGTGCCAACGAGGGTGTTGTTCGGGTCGGCACCAACGTGGTGACGAACTATCAGGTCACCACGCCTGAGGGCGGTGGAAACATCGTCTGCGATCCCGAAGTGTCCACGGCCGGCCTGGTGCTCGGCGCCCGGATCGAGAAGATTGACGACAACGGCTTTGTCACGTTCGCGCTCTCTCCAAGTGTCTCCGCCATCACCGGCCAGGAGCAGGCGCCAGAAGGTTGTGGCTCCAACCTGAACATTCTCAGCGTCCGTCGCCTCGACACCGGCGCCGTGCGCGTGCGGGATGGCCAGACGCTGATCCTCACGGGTGTGATTTCCGACTTCGATCGCTCGGTGGTGAGCAAGTGGCCGATCCTCGGCGATATCCCCCTGATCGGTCAGTTCTTCCGCAGCACCTCCAATCAGAAGGAGAAGCGCGAACTCGTGATCATGGTGACACCGCGCATCATCAATGATGAGCAGGGCGGCGCCTTCGGCTACGGCTATCAGCCCGGTACCCGCCAGGTGCGCGATTTCCTGGGCACCAGCAGCTTCTAGCCTGTAGCCCCCGCCTTCAGGGTCGAGACCCTCCGGTCTCGCCACTGCTCGCCACTGTCTGTTGTTCTGCTGGTGCCGTCCTGCGCCCCCCTGCCATGGAGCAAGCGCCAACGCCGAACTCACGCCCTGAGGAGCCAGGCCCCTCCGAGGCGGAGTCGATCGAGACGCTGGAGCGGGAACTCGATCTGGCCCGCACCGAGCTGGCCGAGTACCAGGCCCTGATCGACGAACTCCCAGCCATCTACGAAGCGAAGTTTCGCCATCAGGTGCAGGGTCTGGCCCAGGACATCAAACGCCTGCTCGATGAGCGCCGTGCGTTGCAGAGCCAGTTGGACGGGGCGCTGCCCTCGGCGCCCCCAGATCGTCCGGCCCTGCCACCGGTTGTGCTGGAGCCGGTGGAGGGAGGACTGCCCCCAGCGGAGGAGCCGCGATCGCGTCGGCCGGCCTCCCTGAGGCTGCGGCGCTGGCAGCGTGGGATGGGCCGCAGCTGGCACCGCGTGCGTGATGGTGCCCTTCAGCGCAGCCGCGCCCTGCGGTCGTCGGTGTCTCCCCGGCTGCGCCTGCCGCTGGTGGCTGTCGTTTCCGCCTTCGGGGTGGCTGCCCTGGTGATCGGGGTGGAGGGTCTGCGGCGTCAGGGTGCTGCGCCCACCACGGGGACAGCGCCGCGGACGGTGACTCCCGCGACCCAACAACCGGCACCACCACGTCGCCAGGATCAGGACCTCACGCTGCGGTCCAGGGGAACGGCCTGGCTCGAGGTCCAGACCCTGGAGGGAGAGGTGGTTTACTTCGACACCCTGAAGAAGGGCGAGCAGCAACGTATTCCCCTGCAAGAGGGCCTGAAGGTCCGGGCCGGCCGCCCCGACCTGCTGGACGTGGCCATCGATGACGGGCCCTACGAGGTGCTCAACCCGATTCATGTCCTGGGCTGGAGGACGTTCATGCCCGAGCTGGAACCTGGAGTGCCCCCATCACCGGCTCCTTCGTCGCCGATGCTGCCTTCGCCTGGAACCCCTACTCCGGGAACGCCGCCCCAGCCCTGAAGCGGCACCCCGAGAGGACTGGCGGGGCGGCGTCGGGGAGCTGTCCTACCGTCACGGCCAGCTGATCTCCAGCCAGCGTGGCCCCACCCCTTCCGCGTCGCATCTGCTGCATCGGCGCGGGCTATGTGGGAGGGCCCACCATGGCGGTCATCGCCGATCGCTGTCCCGACATCGCGGTGACCGTGGTGGATCTGAACGCGGAGCGGATCGCGGCCTGGAATGATCCCGACCTGGGCCGTCTGCCGGTCTACGAACCCGGCCTCGATGCGGTGGTGGGCCGTTGCCGCGGCCGCAACCTGGTCTTCTCCACGGCCGTGGAGGACGCGATCGCCGCTGCCGACATGGTGTTCCTCTCGGTGAACACCCCCACCAAGACCCGGGGGCTCGGTGCCGGCCAGGCCAGCGATCTCAAGTGGGTGGAGGCCAGCGCCCGCACCGTGGCCAAGGCCGCCAGCGGTCACACGATCGTGGTGGAGAAGAGCACCCTGCCCGTGCGCACCGCCGAAGCGGTGAAGGCGATTCTTGGCTCCGGGGTGGCCGGCAAGACCTTTTCGGTGCTCTCCAATCCCGAATTCCTGGCGGAGGGCACGGCCATCCGCGACCTCGAGGATCCCGACCGGGTGCTCATCGGTGGCGATGATCCCGACGCCATCGATGTGCTCGCCGCCATCTACGCCCACTGGGTGCCGCAGGACCGGATCCTGCGCACCAACCTCTGGAGCAGTGAGCTCAGCAAGCTCACCGCCAATGCCTTTCTGGCGCAGCGGATCAGTTCGATCAACGGCATCGCCGCCTTCTGTGAGGTCACAGGGGCCGATGTGCAGGAGGTGGCCCGCGCCATCGGGGCCGACAGCCGCATCGGGTCGAAGTTCCTCAAGGCCGGACCGGGCTTCGGAGGCAGTTGCTTCCAGAAGGACATCCTCAACCTGGTGTACCTCTGCCGCCACTACGGCCTCGAGGAGGTGGCGGCCTACTGGGAGCAGGTGGTGGCGCTCAACACCTGGCAGCAGCATCGGATCGCTCGCCTGGTGGTGACCCGGCTGTTCGGCACGGTGACCGGGAAGCGGCTCGCCATCCTGGGCTTCGCCTTCAAGGCCGACACCAACGACACGCGCGAGTCGCCCGCGATCCGCATCTGCCGCGATCTGCTGGAAGAAGGGGCCCTGCTCCAGATCGTGGACCCCAAGGTGCGTGAGCAGCAGATTCAGCGCGATCTGGGCCAGCCGGCCGGCCAGGGGGAGGGCAGCTGGCAGCTCGCGCCCTCGGTGGAGCAGGCCGCGCAGGGGGCCGATGCTCTGGTGCTGGTGACGGAGTGGGAGCAGTTCGGCGCGATCGACTGGTCGGCTGTGGTGGCGGTGATGCGTCAGCCGGCCTGGCTGTTCGACGCCCGTGGCAGCGCCGATGAGGCCGCGGCACGGGCGGCCGGGCTCAGCGTCTGGCGCGTGGGGCAGGGCTAGGGCGTTGCCGGCCTCCCTGCTTCGCAATCTGGTCACCGGGGGAGCCGGTTTCCTCGGCTCCCATCTGGTGGACCGCCTGATGGAGGCCGGTGAGGAGGTGCTCTGCCTCGACAACTACTTCACCGGTCGCAAGAGCAACATCGCCCGCTGGATCGGTCATCCCCGTTTCGAGCTGATCCGCCACGACGTGACCGAGCCGGTCCAGCTCGAGGTGGACCGCATCTGGCATCTGGCCTGTCCCGCCTCGCCGGTGCACTACCAGCACAACCCGATCAAGACCGCCAAGACCAGCTTTCTCGGCACCTACAACATGCTCGGCCTGGCCCGGCGCGTGGGTGCCAGGCTGCTGCTCGCCAGCACCAGTGAGGTGTACGGCGATCCGGAGGTGCATCCCCAGCCGGAGGAGTACCGCGGCTCCGTGAACACCATCGGTCCGCGCAGCTGTTACGACGAGGGCAAGCGCATCGCCGAGACCCTCTGCTTCGACTACCGGCGCATGCACGGCACCGAGGTGCGGGTGGCGCGCATCTTCAACACCTACGGGCCGCGCATGCTGCCCGACGACGGCCGGGTGGTGAGCAACTTCATCGTGCAGGCCCTGCGGGGTGAGCCCCTCACCCTCTACGGCGATGGCTCCCAGACGCGCTCCTTTTGTTATGTGGAGGATCTGGTGGAGGGGCTGATCCGTCTGATGAACGGCCGCCATCCAGGCCCGATGAACCTCGGCAACCCGGGGGAATTCACCATCCGCCAGTTGGCCGAGCTCGTGCGTGAGCGGATCAACCCGGCGCTGCCCCTGGTGCTGCAACCCCTGCCCCAGGACGATCCGCTTCAGCGTCAACCGGAGATCGCCCTGGCCCGCCGGGAGCTGGGCTGGGACCCCACCATTCCGCTGGAGCAGGGCCTCGATGCCACCATCGCCTGGTTTCGAACCGGGAGCCCGGGTCCTTGAGCCCGCCCGTGCTGGTGACGGGGGCCGCGGGCTTCATCGGGGCGGCCGTCTGCGAACGCCTGCTGGCCCGAGGCGAACGGGTGCTGGGCTTCGACAACCTCAACGCCTACTACGACCCGGCCCTCAAGCGGGCTCGCCTTGCCCGGCTCGCGACCCTCGCCGCCCCGCAGCAGTGGGGCTTCGTTCCCCAGGCGCTGGAGGATGCCGCGGCGATCGAGGCCCTCTTCCAGGCCGAACGCCCCAACCGCGTGGTGCACTTGGCCGCCCAGGCCGGGGTGCGCCACTCGATCGAGAACCCTGCGGCCTACCTGAGCAGCAACCTGCTCGGTTTCGGCCATGTGCTCGAAGCCTGCCGGCACCATGGCGTGGAGCATCTGGTGTATGCCTCCAGCAGCTCGGTGTACGGCGGGAACACCAACCTGCCGTTCAGCGAGGCCCAGGCGGTGAACCATCCGGTGAGCCTCTACGCCGCCACCAAGAAGGCCAACGAGCTGATGGCCCACAGCTACAGCCATCTCTACGGGCTGCCGGCCACCGGGCTGCGCTTCTTCACCGTGTATGGCCCCTGGGGCCGCCCCGACATGGCGCCGATGCTGTTCGCCCGCGCGATCCTGGCCGGCGAACCGATCCAGGTGTTCAACCACGGCCGCATGCGCCGCGATTTCACCTACATCGACGACGTGGTGGAGGGGGTGATCCGCTGCCTGGACAAGCCGGCCACTCCCGACCCCGGCTTCGAGGCCATGCACCCGGACCCGGCCACCAGCTGGGCGCCGCACCGCGTCTTCAACATCGGCAACAGCCAGCCGGTGGAGCTGCTCTGCTTCATCGCCCTGCTGGAGCAGGCCCTCGGCCGGCCGGCCATCAAGGTGTTGCTTCCCATGCAGCCCGGGGATGTGGAGGCCACCGCCGCCGACACCTCTTTGCTGGAGGCCTGGGTGGGATTCCGGCCGTTCACGCCGCTGGAGCAGGGCGTGGAGCGGTTCGCGCACTGGTACCTGAGCGACTGGGCCTCCAACGGCGCGGTCTGATCCCTGCTTCGCCCGGCACACTGGGAAGCCCTGTGTGGCGCTGATCCGTGCAACCGCTCCAGAGCCTGCGTGGCATGGTCGACCTGCTGCCGGAGCACACCCCCCTGTGGCAGCACGTGGAGGCCACGGCGGCGGCCCATTTCCGCCGGGCGGCGATCCGGGAGATCCGCACGCCGCTGCTGGAGGTCACCGAGCTGTTCGCCCGCGGCATCGGTGAGGCCACCGACGTGGTGGGCAAGGAGATGTACACCTTCCTCGATCGCGGTGAGCGCAGCTGCACCCTGCGGCCCGAGGGCACGGCCTCGGTGGTGCGGGCCGCCATCCAGCACGGCCTGCTGAGCCAGGGGCCGCAGCGGCTCTGGTATGGCGGGCCGATGTTCCGCTACGAGCGGCCCCAGGCGGGCCGGCAGCGGCAGTTCCACCAGATCGGCCTGGAGCTGCTGGGTTTCGCCGATCCCCGCAGCGACGTGGAGGCGATCGCCATCGCCTGGGACCTGCTGGCCGACTTGGGCGTGGGCGGCCTGGCGCTGGAGCTCAACACCCTCGGCAGCCCGGACGACCGGGCCCGTTATCGCGCTGAGCTGGTGGCCTGGCTGGAGGCCCACCGCGATCAGCTCGATGCCGACTCCCAGCAGCGGATCAGCACCAATCCCCTGCGGGTGCTCGATTCCAAGCACCCGGCCACCCAGGAGCTGCTGGAGGGGGCCCCCAGCCTTGCCGACGCCCTCAGCGGCGAGAGCCATGAGCGCTTCTCCCAAGTGCGCCAGGGGCTCGAAGCGCTCGGCATCCCCTTCACGCTCAATCCGCGCCTGGTGCGCGGCCTCGATTACTACAGCCACACCGCCTTCGAGATCACCAGCTCCCAGCTCGGTGCCCAGGCCACGGTGTGCGGCGGCGGCCGTTACGACGGCCTGGTGCAGCAGCTGGGCGGCGCTCCCACGCCGGCGATCGGCTGGGCGATGGGGATGGAGCGGCTGGTGCTGCTGCTGCAGCGCTCGGCCGAGGCTGCCTCGGCCTCCGTGGCGCCCCCGGATCTCTACGTGGTGAGCCGCGGCGTGCAGGCCGAAGCCCTGGCCCTGCCCCTGGCCCGGCTCTGCCGCCAGGCGGGGCTGGTGGTGGAGATCGATCCCAGCGGCGCGGCCTTCAGCAAGCAGTTCAGGCGGGCCGACCGCTCGGGGGCGCCCCACGCGGCCGTGATCGGCGACGAGGAGGCGGCCGCCGGGGTGGTGATCCTGCGGGAGCTGCGCGGGGACGGAGCGGACCGGCGCCTCAGTCCGGAGCAGCTCCTGGCGGCCTTGCGGGAGGGCCGATGACGACCGAGGACGTGTCCACTCCAGGCGGTCAGCCCCGGCCTGCGGGCAGTTGACTGCGCAAACCATGACTGGGATGTGACAGCCGGCCTAGATGGGTGACCCGACCCTCGCGATCATTGCCGGTGCCGGCGTGTTGCCCAGGATGCTTTCACAGGCACTCACGGCATCGGGGCGTCCGCATCTCGTCTGCCGTCCCCATGGGCTGGAGGTGGAGATCGACGACGCCGAGGAGTTCTACTTCGAGCGCTCGATCTCCTTTTTCCGGTCCCTCGAGCAGCGGGGCATCCGGCAGGTGGTGATGGTGGGCAAGTTCCACCGCCCCCGCGCCCTCAACATCATGCGCTTCGAGGGGAGCACCCTGATGGCCGCCCCGCGCATCCTCGCCTCCCTGCGCAAGGGTGATGACGCCTCCCTGCGGGCCCTGGCCGAGATCATCGAGGAACTGGGCCTGGAGGTGGTGGGTGTGGAGGAGGTGGCCCCGAACCTGCTGCCTGAACCCGGCCTCTACGCCAGCCGCCTGCCGAGTGAGGCCGACCGCGCCGATGTGGAGCGGGCGGCCCACATCGTGGAAGCCATCTCGATGGTGGATGTGGGGCAGGGGGCGGTGGTGGCCGGCGGCCTGTGCCTCGCCACCGAGGCGCTGCCCGGCACCGATGCCATGCTCGACTGGGTGGCCAGCAGCCGGGCCCTGGGCCCCGAGGCCCCTCGTTCCGGCGTGCTCTACAAGGCGCCGAAGCTGCAGCAGGATCGCCGCATGGACCTTCCGGCCATCGGTCCCACCACGGTGGCCAAGGCCGCGGCAGCGGGCCTGAGCGGCATCGCCTGGGAGGCCCGCGGCGCCCTGCTGCTCGATGCCGAGCGCACCATGGCCGATGCCGAGCGGCTGGGCCTGTTCCTCTGGGCGCGGCAGCCGATCCGCTGAGCAGCAGGGACGCCCTCAGGCGCCGGCTTGCTCCAGCACCCCCTTGCTGCTGGGCACGGCGCCGGCGCGGCGCGGATCGATCTCGGTGGCCAGGCGCAGGGCCCGGGCGAAGGCCTTGAAGCAGGCCTCCACGATGTGGTGGGAATTGGCCCCCTCGAGCTGGCGGATGTGGAGGGTGAGGCCGGAATTGTTCACCACCGCCACGAAGAACTCCTTCACCAGCTCGGTGTCGTAGCTGCCGATCTTCTGGGCCGGGATCCGCAGGCCGAAGCTGAGGTGGGGCCGGCCGCTGCAATCGAGCGCCACCTGCACCAGCGCCTCATCGAGGGGGGCCACGAAGTGGCCGAAGCGGTGGATGCCGCGCCGCTCACCCAGGGCCTGGGCCAGGGCCTGGCCGAAGGCGATGCCCACATCCTCGTTGGTGTGGTGATCGTCGATGTGGGTGTCGCCCACGGCGCTGATCTCCAGGTCCAGCAGGCCGTGGCTGGCGATCTGGTGAAGCATGTGGTCGAGGAACGGCACGCCGGTGCCGGCCTTGCACTGGCCCGTGCCGTCGAGGTTGAGCTGCACGCGCACATCGGTTTCACCGGTGACGCGATGCACCGATCCGCTGCGGGCCTGGCTGGCGGAACTGCCGTTGTTCATGTGCTGATCATGGCCGAGCCCGTCCCAGGGCGCCCTGATCCTTGCCCAATTCCCGTGCTCCGGCCAGTTTGGGGGATGGCCACACCCGCTGAACCTCCCGACACCGCCGCGCCGGGCTTCACGGACGTCGAGGGCTTCGCGGATGTTCCGGAGAATCCCTTCGTGGGTCCCATGCCCGCGGACTTCCTGTGGGGCGTTGCCACCTCCGCGCACCAGGTGGACGGTCACACGGTCGGCAACGACTGGTCCCGCTTCGAGGCCCAGCCCGGGGTGATCGCCGAGGGTGCGGTGAGCGGGCCGGCGGCCGATCACTGGAACCGGTTGGAGGACGACACCGCCCTGATCCGCGATCTGGGCGCCAACGCCCACCGGCTGTCGCTGGAGTGGAGCCGGCTCGAGCCGGAGCCCGGCCGCTGGGACGCCGCCGCCTGGGAGCATGCCGAGCTGGAGCTGGCCTTGCTCGAACAGGCCGGCATCGCGCCGATGCTGACGCTGCTCCACTTCACCCTGCCGCTCTGGCTGGCCGACCGCGGCGGCATCGCGGCCCCGGAGTTCCCCCGGCGACTGGAGCGCTTTGCCAACGAGGCGGCGCGGCGTCTGGCGGGGCGGGTGCGGCTGTGGTGCACCGTGAACGAGCCGAATGTGCAGATGGTCTTCGGCTACGTCACCGGCCAGTGGCCCCCCTGCCGGCGGGATCCGGAGCTGGCCGCCCGCGCCTTTGCCGGACTGCTCAAGGGCCATGCCCTGGCCGCCGCGGCCGTGCGGCGGCACCGCCCCGACGCCCGCATCGGTGCTGCCGTGCATCTGGTGCTGGCCGAACCGCTGCGGAGCTGGTGGCCTCCCGATCACCTGGCGGCCGCCCAGGTGCGCCGCGGCTTCAACTGGCCCTTCTACGACGCCGTCCGCGACGGGGTGATCCGGCTGCGGTTGCCCGGCTTCCCCCGATTGGAGGAGCCCATGGCGGAGCTGCTGGGCTCCGCCGATTTCGTGGGCATCAACTATTACCGGCGCAACCTGGTGGCGTTCGATCCCCGCTCACCCGGCTGGGCCTCGCTGCACCAGGGGCCTGGCCTGCGCAGCGACGCCGGCGTGGAAATGCATCCGGCTGGCCTGCTGCAGCTGCTGCGCCAGGCCTGGCGGCGCTATCGCCTGCCGTTGATCGTCACCGAGAACGGCGTCGCCGATGCCAGCGGCCAGCTGCGGCCCACCTACCTGCGGGTCCATGCCCATGGGCTGGCCCGGGCCGTCGCCGAGGGCATTCCCGTGCAGGGCTACTTCCACTGGTCGCTGCTGGACAACTTCGAGTGGACGGACGGCTACACGCTGCGGTTCGGCCTCTACCGGGTGGATTTCCCAAGCCAGCGCCGCATCGCCACGCCCGGCGTGGCCGAGTTCCGGCGCCTCGCTGCGCTGCTGCGCGACGCGGCCGCTCGGCCGGCGGGCCTCACATCCCGGTGATCACATCCCGGTGATGCAGTAGCCGGCATCCACGTAGAGCACCTGGCCGGTGATGCCCGAGGCCAGCGGGCTGGCCAGGAAGGCGGCGGTGCTGCCCACCTCGTCCTGGGTCACGGTGCGGCGCAGGGGCGCCTTCTCCTCCACGTTGTGGATCATCTCGAGAATGCCGCCGATGGCGGAGCTGGCCAGGGTGCGGATCGGGCCGGCGCTGATGGCGTTCACCCGCACCTGCTTCTCGGGGCCCAGCTCGGCCGCCAGGTAGCGCACCGAGGCCTCCAGGGCCGCCTTGGCCACACCCATCACGTTGTAGTTGGGGATGGCCCGCTCGGCGCCCAGGTAGCTGAGGGTGATCACGCTCGCCCCCTCGCTGAACAGCGGTTTGGCGTGGCGGCAGAGGGGGGCCAGGGAGTAGGCGCTCACCTCCAGGGCGCGGGCGAAGCCCTCGGGGGTGATGGCGGAGTAGTCGCCCACCAGCTCCTCCTTGCCCGCAAAGGCCAGGCAGTGCACCAGCACATCCAGGCTGCCCCACTGCTCCTGAACCCGTTGGAACACCGCCGCGATCTGGGCCGGGTCCTGCACGTTGAGGGGCTCGAACAGGGTGGGGTTCAGGGGCGCGGTGAGTTCCCGCACCTTGGCCTCGAAGCGTCCCTTCTCATCCGGCAGGAAGGTGACGCCCAGCTCGCAGCCGGCCGCCGCCAGCTGCTGGGCGATGCCCCAGGCGATCGAGCGGTTGTTGGCGATGCCGGTGACGAGGGCCTTCTTGCCGCGAAGATCGAGGAGCATGAGGGGGAGGAGCGAGTGCCGGCTGCAGCGGAGAGACCGATGCGGGAACCGTGGCGTTCGAGCGATTCTCCCGCAGCGGCTGACCTGGAGCCCAGGACCTGGCATCCAGGGCTGCGTGCCCCTCGCCCCGATCAGGGGCCGCTTCCCAGCCTCTGGCTGATCGACCGCCGCCAGCCGCCGGTGCGCGCGGCTCTGCCCGACCTGCTCGACCTGCTGCCGCCGCAGGAGCGGGCCCGCCACGAGGCCTTCCGCCAGCACGACGACCGGGAGCGGTTTCTGCTGGGACGCGCGGTCCTGCGGCAGATGCTGGGCAGCTGGCTGGAGCGGGATCCCCGCCGCCTGGTCCTGAACGCCGGGCTGCACGGCAAGCCAGAGCTGAGCGTGGAGCACGGGCCGGCGGGTCCGGCGTTCAACGTGGCCCATTCCGGCGATCTCGTGGTGCTGGCGTTCCATGCCGCCAGCCCCGTGGGGGTGGACGTGGAGCAGAGCCGCCCCCAGCTGGCCTGGCGGCCGATCGCCCGCCGCGTGCTCCCACCGGCCACGGTGGAGTGGCTGGAGCAGCTCCCTGCTCTTCAACGCCGCGAGGCCTTTCTGCAGCAGTGGTGCCTGCTGGAGGCCTCGCTCAAGGCCCGCGGCACCGGCTTCGCCTCCGTGGGCGCCCAGGCCGGCGCACGAGCGCCTGGGGAACAGGGCCTCGAGCGCCTGGAGCCGTTGGTGGAGCAGCTGGTGGAGCAGCGGCTGTGGTGCCTGGCGCTGCCTCCGGGGTACTGCGGCGCGGTGAGCTTGCTGGGCTGGCCATGACGTCCACCCAGCAGCGCCAGGCCCTGCAGGCCACCCTCGCCGCCTGGTTCCCCCAGGCCGAAGGAGACCCGAGCCCGATCCAAGGAGGCGTGGCGGCGGCCCGGCAGCGCCTCGCCGCCATCGATCCGATCGCCTACGGCTGCAGCCGCAACCACCTCGATGGGGCCGTGACCGGCCTTTCGCCCTACATCCGCCATGGGGTGCTCAGCCTGGCCGAGGTTCGCGATGCGGTGTTCGGCTGGCTGAGGCAGCGGGGCTACGGCGAGCCCGGGCGGCGGGCCGAGGCGCAGCAGCTGGCCGGCAAGCTGATCAACGAGCTGGGCTGGCGTGACTACTGGCAGCGGCTCTGGCGGCTGCTGGGCGACGGCATCTGGCACGACCTGGAGCCGCTCCGCACCGGCCATCCCGCCGAGGCCTATGCCGCCGAGCTGCCGCCCGACATCACTGAGGCCCGCACGGGCCTGGCCTGCATCGATGCCTTCGCCGCCGAGCTCCGCACCAGCGGCTGGCTGCACAACCATGCCCGGATGTGGCTGGCCAGCTACGTGGTGCACTGGCGGCGGGTGCGCTGGCAGGCCGGGGCCCGCTGGTTCCTGCAGCACCTGCTCGACGGCGACCCGGCCAGCAACAACCTCAGCTGGCAGTGGGTGGCCAGCAGCTTCAGCAGCAAGCCCTACATCTTCAGCCGGGCCAACCTGGAGCGTTACGCCGGCGATCGCCACTGCCGCACCTGCCCCCTGGCCGCTGGCGGCTGCCCGTTCCAGGCCAGCTACGAGAGCCTGCAGCAGCGGCTGTTCCGGCCCGAGCCGGCGCCCGCCTCTCCGGAAGCCGCCCCTTTTGGCGCTGCCGCCACTGCGGCGCTGGCCCCCGCGCCGCCATCGCCCGCCGCGGCGTTCCGGCGGCCGATCGTGTGGGTGCACGGGGAGGCCCTGGGCCCCGCCAACCCCGCCCTGCGCTCCTGGCCCTCGGCACCGGCCCTGTTCGTGTTCGACGACGCCCTCATCACCTCCGCCGGCCTGAGCCGCAAGCGGCTGCTGTTTCTGCAGGAGTGCCTGCAGGAATTGCCTGTCACCGTGCGGCGGGGCGATGGGGCCGAGCAGCTGCTCGCCTTCGCGGCGGAGCACGGGGCCGACGGGGTGGTGACCTCGGCGGCGGTGGATCCCCGTTTTGCCCGCATCCGGGAGCGCCTGGAGCCCCGGCTGCCGGTGCAGGTGCTGGAGCCGGAGCCGTTCGTGAGCCTGGAGACCCCGCCCGATCTGCGCCGCTTCTCCCGCTACTGGCGCCGGGCCGAACCGCTGGTGTGGCGCCAGTTCAGCTGAGACCCGCCAAGGCCGCCTCCGCCAGCGGCCCTCACTCCTCGGGGCCGGCGCCGTTGAGCAGGGCCTCCTCCCGTTTGCGCACCTCGGCCGGCTCGCTGAGCAGATCGGGCTCCTCCAGCAGCGGGAACTTCTCCTCCTTCACCTGGGCCTGGCTCAGGGGCGGCTCCAGCCAGCGGAAGCTGCGGCGGGGATCACGGGCCAGGCAGAGGGCTTCGCTCTGCTCCTTCAGGGCCCGGCGCACATCCTGGCGGGCCACCACCTGGAAGAACTCCTCCCGCGGCACCAGGCCGGAACTGAAGGGGGCCGTGCCGTTGCCGTTGAACAGGCGGGCGGCATCGGGGGTCCAGCGCGGCTGGCACACGCCGCTCTGGCGGGTGTCGGTGTCCACCCAGATGTGCAGGCCGTAGCCGTCGGGCTGGCTCACCACCGCCAGGCCGTCGTGGGGCACGCGGCGCTGCAGTGGGTAGATCGCCCAGCTCGCCTGGCGATGGGCCGGCATGCAGCCGCTGAGGGGAGCCAGCGCGGTGAGCAGCAGCGCCGCCGGCAGCAGCGCCCGGCGGCGGGAGATCCGTAGCGTGGGGCTTGGCATTGATGAGGAGTGCAGCCCATGGCGCTGACGCCGTCCACCATGCTGCCCCTCGGCACGCCGCTGCCGTTCGGAGTGATCAGCGCCCAGCTGGCCAGCGGCTCCGTCCGGCAGGTGAGCGGTGACCCCCTCCGGCTCGACGCCCTGGGCAGCGAGCCGTTGCTGGTGCTGTTTCTGTGCGCCCACTGCCCCTTCGTGAAGCACGTGGAGCCGGAGATCAGCCGGCTCCAGAGCGACTTCAGCGGCCCCGGCGCGCGACCGCGGCTGCAGATCCTGGCGATCTCCAGCAACAGCGTGCAGACCCACCCGCAGGACGGGCCCGAGGGTCTGCGGGCCCAGGCGGAGCGCCATGGCTGGCGTTTCCCCTATCTCTTCGACGCTGACCAGCAGATTGCCCGCGCCTTCCGGGCCGCCTGCACTCCCGATCCCTACCTGTTCAGCCCCTCGCGGCAGGGCGAGCTGCAGCTGGCGTACCGCGGCCAGTTCGATGGCAGCCGTCCTGGCAATGGGGTGCCCCTGGATGGCCGCGATCTTCGGGCCGCCCTGGTGGCCCTGGCCGATGGCCGCCAGCCCGATCCAGACCAGCAGCCGGCGATCGGCTGCAACATCAAGTGGCATCCAGGTGCAGAACCGGAATGGGGGCGGTGATCCGGGGCTTGCGGGGCACTTAAGGTCTGCTGCATGAATGTGCCCCCCTTCAGCCTCGGCGAGCAGATCCAGGAGCTGGGTGGGTCGCTCGAAGCCGCTGTGCTCGAGGTCCTGCGCAGCGGCCAGTACATCGGCGGCCCCGCCATCGCGGGCTTCGAGGCGGCCTTCGCCGAGGCCTGCGAGGTGCCCCACGCCGTGGGGTGCAACAGCGGCACCGATGCCCTCATCCTGGCCCTGCGCGCCCTGGGGGTGGGTGCGGGCGATGAGGTGATCACCACCTCCTTCAGCTTCTTCGCCACCGCCGAGGCGATCAGCAGCGTGGGCGCCACACCGGTGTTCGTGGATGTGGACCCGGCCACCTACCTGATCGATCTGGAGCAACTGGAGGCGGCGATCACGCCGGCCACGCGGGTGCTGCTGCCGGTGCACCTGTTCGGCCGGCCGGTGGACATGGAGCGGGTGTGCGCCATCGCCGAGCGCCACGGCCTGCAGGTGGTGGAAGACTGCGCCCAGGCCACCGGTGCCTCCTGGGCGGGCAAGCCCGTGGGCAGCTGGGGCGATGCGGGCTGCTTCAGCTTCTTCCCCACCAAGAACCTCGGTGCCGCCGGCGATGGCGGCGCCGTGACCTGCCACGATCCGGCCCTGGCCCAGCGGGTGCGGGAACTGGCGGTGCACGGCATGCCGCGCCGCTATCTGCACACCGAGCTCGGCTACAACAGCCGCCTCGATGCCCTGCAGGCGGCGGTGCTGGGCGTGAAGCTGCCCCATCTGCCCCGCTGGCTGGAGGCCCGCCGGGCGATTGCCGCCCGCTACCACGGCCAGCTGGCCGGACTGCCCGGCGTGGTGCTGCCGGCCGAGGGCCCGGAGGGCCACAGCTGGAACCAGTTCGTGGTGCGGGTGCCCGCCTGTCCGCTGGGCCTGCCGGCCTGCGGTGCGGCCGGCGGCGTGCCCTGCGCCCCCTCCGCCGACAGCGCCAGCCATGGCCTGCCGGAGGCCTGCTGCCGCGACTGGCTCAAGCAGCAGTTGCAGCAGGCCGGGGTGAACACGATCATCTACTACCCGATCCCGATCCACCGCCAGCCGGCCTACGCCGAACTGGGCTATGGCCCGGGCAGCCTGCCGATCACCGAGCGGCTGTGCACCGAGGTGCTGAGCCTGCCGATCTTCCCGGAACTGGCCGTGGTGCAGCAGGAGCGGGTGGTGGAGGTGCTGGCCCAGGTGCTGGCCCCGCCTGTGGCCGCGACAGCCCCCAGCCCGGCCGAGCGCAGCAGCTGCGCGGCCTGAGGGCCGGTCTGGCGGGCCGCTTCAGCCGGTGGCCTCCTCCAGGCTGATCACGCGGCGGATCTCATCGCTCACGAAGCCGAGCAGCATCGGGTTGCGCACCCCGGGGAGGGTGATCACGTCGTAGAGCTCCTCCACCAGCCCCTCGAAGCGGATCCAGTGCACGGCATCGCCGCTGCGCAGATCCACCACCTGAATGCCGCAGCGGGGTTCGGCCTGGCGGCTGGCGAGGGCCTCATCGAGGGGGAGGCCGGAGAAGGTTTTGTTGTGGCGCGGTTTGGAGGTGCCGAGCAGGGCGTAGTCGCCGTGGAAGGCCACGCCGCGCAGGTAGCCGGCGCAGAAGGTGAGGGGCTGGAAGCGGCCGCTGGCCAGGTCGACCCAGCCGAATTCGCCGCTGCCGGAATTGCACAGCCAGAGGCGGTCCTGGTACCAGCGGGGTGAATGGGGCATCGAGAGGCCGGCGGCCACCACCTCGCCACTGGCCACATCGAGCACCACGCCGCCGTCTCTGCGGTGCTCGCGCCAGCCGTCGGTGGCATCGGAGCGGCTCACGGCGCTCACGTAGGCGGGCCGGCCACCTTTCAGGGCCAGGCCGTTGAGGTGGCAGCGGTCTTCCGCCGCCAGCCGGCTGATGAAGGGGGGGTGCCAGAGGGGCCGGAAGCTGTGGGTGGTGCTGAGGGTGGCCAGGCAGCTGAACAGGGTGTTGACGAACACCAGCTGGCCGTCGCCAGCGACGGCCATGTCATGGATGTCGCAGTCGCCGGTGGTGTAGCCCACCTGGGGCACGTAGAGGCGGTCGTAGCCGTTCTGGCTCTCGCCGGGGCTGAACACGTTCTCGAAGCGCCAGATCTGGTAGAGGCTGCTGAGGTAGAAGCCGTTGGACGTGCCGCAGAGCCCCATGCAGCGGTTGAAGCTGCGCTCGAACACCGAGAGTTCGCCGTTCGGCTTGAGGCCGAGGGTGAAGAGCTTGCCGATCTGGTAAGTGGTGAGGGCGATCGAGAGCTGCTGCTCGGCCAGCCAGGCCAGCAGCTGGCGGGAGGTGGTGATCTCGAAGGCCGGAGCGGCGCTGGACATCGGCGGGGCTGGGGATGGGGGCTGGCGGGCTGGCAAGGAATCGGCACCTCCGGAGGAGGGCCCGGCGCGCCCGGTGGGCAACGGCAGCCCCGGTTCCCACTTGCGGCGGTAGCGCTCCAGCCCATGCCACCAGCCGGGGCTGCCGGCCTGGCCGCCACTGGCATGGATCAGCTCGATCGGCCACACCCCCAGCCGCAGCCCGGCGGCCAGGGCGGTGCGGCAGAGATCGAGGTCGTAGAAGTGGAACTCGAAGGCCGGATCGAAGCCCACCCCTGCCGCCTGCAGCATGCCGGCGCGGGCGGCGAGGAACACACCATCGAGCAGGCGGGCCGCCGCGGGGCTGGGGCCGTAGGTGCTGAGCTCACTGGCCTGGGGGGCACCGTGGCGGATCCGGCCCACCAGATGGGGCGTGTCCCAGGCGTCGCTGTGGGGCTGCAGCCACCAGCCCATCTGCCCAGGCGTCAGGCGGCTGTTGCCGGCCACTCCCACCAGATCGAAGTTCTGCAGCGCCGTCTCCAGCAGCGCATCGAGGGGTTGATCACCGAGCCACACGTCGTCGTGGCAGAACACCACGAGACTCTCGGGCCGGGCCTCCGCCAGGGCGGCTTGGTAGAGGGCCCCCAGCCCCTGGTGGTTGTGGAAGCTGATGCGCTGCCCGTAGTGGCGGTGCTGCGGCAGGGCCAGGGAGCGGCCCAGCAGGGTGCCGGTGACAAAGGCCTGCGGGGAAGAGCGTGTGGCCGACACGAGCTGCAGGGGTGCAAGCGCCGCGCTCATGGCTGGGCTGCTGTTGTGGCGGGCTCGGCCATCAGCAGCCTGCAGCCCGGATCCTCGGTGTGGGCGCGCCAGAGGCGGCCGAGCAGCCGCTCGAAATCGCGGCTGTAGGCCTCGATGTCGCCCAGGGGGGAGCGGGCCAGGCGCTCGCGGAGCTCGGCGCGCTGGCGGCGCAGGGTGTGCACCTGGCTGGCCAGGGCCACGGCGATGCGCGCGTAGCTGTCGGGGTCGGCGCCGATCCACTCGGGCCGGCCGAGGCTGGTGAGAAAGCTGGCGCCCATACGGCTCACGAAGTTGCCCCCCTCCAGCACGACAACCGGCACCCCCATCCAGAGGGCCTGCAGGGTGGTGGTGCCGCCGTTGTAGGGGAAGGGATCGAGGCCGATGTCGATCTGGCCGTAGGTCTGCATCATGACGCTGAGCTCAGTGGGCCCCTCGAGCCGCAGGCGGTGGGGCCCGATGCCGTGGGCCGCAAAGCGCTCCTGGAAGGAGTGCCGCACCAGGCCATCCCGCAGGGAGGGGGCCTTGAGCAGCAGGCTCGACTCCGGCACCGCCTGAAGGATCCGGGCCCAGAGGGCGATGGTGCTGGGGGAGAGCTTCATCACGTTGTTGAAGCAGCCGAACACCACCGGCGCCGTCTCGGCCCTGGGGCGCGGCAGGGGGTAGGCATCCACCGGCGCCCAGCAGAACACGCTGTGGGGCAGCTGGGCGATGCCCTCGGAGAAGAGGTGGGCGTGCTCGGCGGGCGACACCACCGGGTCGCCGATCAGCCAGTCGATGCTGGTGAGCCCGGTGGAGTGGGGATAGCCCAGGAAGGTGGCCTGCACCGGGGCGGCGCGCAGGGCCAGCACGCCGAGGCGATGGCTGCTGGTATGGCCGGCCAGATCGAGCAGGATGTCGATCCCGTCGTCGCGGATGCGCCGCTGCAGGGCCCCATCATCCAGCGGGGCGGCCTCCACCCAGTGGGCGGCGGCCTGGCGGGCCTGGCGGGTGTACACGTCCACCATGCCGCCGGTGGCATACACGCTGACCTCGAGCTCCTCGCGGTTGAAGCGCTGCAGCAGCGGCAGCATGAACAGGTTCACCGGGTGCTGGCGGTGGAAATCCGCCGACAGCAGCCCCAGCCGCAGCGGGCGGCGGTGCGGATCGGCAGGGCTGGGGAAGGGCCTGGCCGGCTCGAGCCTGGCGCTGATCGGAGCGCAGAGCTCGCGGTGCAGCGCGGCCACCTGGCCCGGCTCGAGGTGATCGCAGTAGAGCGAGGCCATGGCGATGCTGGAGGCCAGGCGGGAGCCTGGATCGCCGAGGCGGGCGTGGTGCGCCTGCACCGCCTCGAAATGGGCGCGGGCGTCGCCCAGCCGGCCCGGCAGGGCATTGAGCAGATAGGGGATCTCGGCGTTGGCCGGATCGATCGCCAGCACCTGGCGGCCGAGGTCCTGGGCCTGGCTGAGGTTGTAGACCTCCCAGTGCAGCTTGGCCAGCTGCACCAGGGTGGGCACGTCGGCTGGCTGGAGCTCGAGGGCCCGCTCCAGGACCGGGATCGCCTCCTGCCAGTAGTTGTTGGCGTACACGCGCTCGGCCAGCAGCCGCAGGAAGGCTGGATTGCGGGAGTGGGAGGCGCGGGTGAAGGCCTTCTCGGCGGCGGTGGTGTTGCCCAGCTGCAGCAGGGCCTCGCCGAGGTAGAGCATCGAGCCATGGCGCTGGGGCTGCAGGTTCACCAGCCCCTTGAAGGCCTCCACGGCTCCCTGGGGATCACCGGCCTGCAGCCGCCAGAGGCCGAGCCAGTGGAGGGTTTCGCCGGCGATCGGCTCGTGGCTGACGGCTCTGGCAAGGGCGATGGGGTCAGGGTTGCTGGCGTTGTCTGGGGCGGAACCCTCGCCATCCCCCCAGCGCAGCCAGAGCAGGGCGCTGAGCCAGTCGCCCGGGGCCTGATCCAGCCACGGCCCCAGGGCTTCCAGGGCTGCAGGGGTGAGCTGGGGCAGGGGATCGGGGTAGACCAGCGCGGAAGCCGGCGGCGCCAGGTCCTCAGCCGCCAGCTGGGCTTCCAGGCGGGGATCCAGCCGGCAGGCCTGGCGGGCGGTGGCGGCGGCCTGCCAGGCGAGCTGCTGTTGGCGGTAGGCGCGGCTGAGGCTCAGCCAGGGGCCTGGCTGGATCGGCTGGGCGCGCAGCTCCCGCCAGAGCGCCGCGATGTGCTGGGCGCTGCTGCGGGTGGAGTGCGCCGTGGCATCCGGCTCGGAGGTGCCCATGGCAGGCAGGTGTTGCGCTCCATTGTCGTGGTGGCCGGCTGTGTTCCGCCGGGTTGCTGGGAGCAGGATCACCGCCGGGTGGCCACCACCACGTATTGCAGGGGTGCCACACCCTCGAGCAGGCGCTGGGGATCCACTGCCAGAGCGGGCAGGGCGGGCAGGAGTGCCTGCACGAACGCCCGCGCCTGGTCGGGCTGGAAGATGCGCGGGTGGATCTCCTGCAGCGTGAGCCCAGAGGACTGCAGCAGCTTCTCGATGCCGGAACGGGTGAACCAGCGCAGATGGGTGCGATCGAACAGGCCTTCCTCCATCACGGGCCACTCACCGCGCAGCAGGGCCAGCAGGGCACTCCAGTGCTGAACGTTCGGGATGCAGGCCAGCAGGGTGCCGCTGCTGTTGAGGAGCTGCACGTGGTGCTGGAGGCAGGCCCAGGGATCGCGCAGATGTTCGAGAACATCGCCATAGATCAGGCAATCCACGTTGGGGAGCGTGGAGAGCTGCAGGGCGGGTGACTCCACATCGGCGCAGATCACCAGATCCAGCACCTCGCGGGCGCGCCGGGCGGGCTCCTCCATCGCTTCCAGGCCGATGTAGCGGGCCTGGGGATGGCTGGCCTTGAACGCCGCTCCCATGGCGCCGGCCCCACAGCCCACCTCGAGAATGCAACGGGCATCCGGAGGGATGAGCTGGAGCAGATCAGGATTGATGCGCCCGTAGTAGTCGGGTGGGGTTGGGCTCATTCCGGAACCTCATGGAATGGGGGCCAGCGCGCCACGTTCGCCATTGCCACGGGCAGGCGCCACTCTGCCGGCTGTGGCGTGCAGGCTGCCAGGCCGGCAGCGACGGCGTCTACACTTTGGAGTACACACGATGTGGCCGATGGACGTGCTCCCCAGCCGGGTGTTCATGAACGGCAACAGCCAGGCTGTTCGCATCCCCGCCGAGTTCCGCCTCAGTACGGATCAGGTGCAGATCAGTCGCACAGCCGAGGGTGACCTGCTCATCCATCCCTGCCCCGCCCGTCGCGGGGAGGCCCTGCTGCGGGCTCTGCGCGGTTTCGATGCCGATTTCCTTGCTGTTCTGGAGCAGCAGCAGGCTCAGAGGCTGCCGCTGCAAGAGCGGGAGCCTCTGTGATTTACCTGCTCGATACCAACATCCTGATCTATCTGATCAAGAACCAACCTCCAGAGGTGGCCGATCGCATCAACACTCTCAGCGCTGGGGACTCCCTGGCGATGTCGTATGTGACCTGGGCGGAGCTCCTCCAGGGCGCGGAAGGCAGCCTGCGGCGTGAAGCCACATTGCGAAGACTGGACTCTCTGGCTCGGGTGGTGCCCGTGCTCTATCCCGATTGCCCTGCGATCTGCCGGCACTACGCCGAGCAGGCCACTGCTCTGCGGCGTCGTGCCACCCCGATCGGAGCCAACGATCTTTGGATCGCCTGCCATGCCCTGGCGCTCGGGGCCACATTGGTGAGCCACAACCTGCGCGAGTTCCAGCGGGTGCAGGGCCTCCAGCTCGTGGATTGGGCGTCTGCCTGAACGATCGAAGCTGGAATCAGAGCACCAGCGCCTGGTTGGGATCGAGGGGATCGCTGGCCAGGGTCTGGCTGTTGAAGGGATCGGAGCTGGCGGTTCTGCTGCTGGATGGAGGAGTGAGCAGGGGTTCGCTGGGAGGCGGGGTGAAGGTGAGGGGCTCGCTGGTGAAACTCTCGCTGCTGGTTGGGGTCGCGGCCGTCTCTGTGGTGGTGAGGGGCTCGCTGATCTCCTCGGGCGGCTGAGCGGTCAGCGGTTCCCCGGTGATGGGATCGGCGCTGGAGGTGGTGGAGGAGCTGGTGGTGGAGAGGCCCGTGGTGTCCTCTGTCTGAGCAGGGCTGGGTTCGCTGGAGGCCAAGGTGGGGCTGGTGGTGCTCAGCCCGGTGATCGGATCGAGGTTCTCGCTGCCGGACGTTGTGGTGGCGAACCAGACATCGGCGAGCAGGGCGGTGGAGCCGTCGGCACTGGTGTAGCTGCTGGTTTCGCGGATGAGGTTGCCGTTGTCGCTGCTGGATTCGGTGGTGGTGTAGCTAAGCGAGAGCGAGGTGATCTGGTGAGCGTCGAGGGTGCTCAGCTCCTCGGCCTGGGAGATGGCGTCGCCGTTGCTGTCCTGCCAGAGGCGGAGGCTGGAGAAGATGGTGTCGTCAGCTGTGATCTGTTGATCGCCGTTGCCGCCCTGCCCAGTGCTGTCGAACACGGCCAGGGCCTCGAAGCCGTTGCGCGCCGTTGTGCCATCAGGCAGCAGGGTGCTGCTGCCGAAAAGCTCGGCGCCCGAGGAGATCAGGCCATCGCCATCGCGATCGAGCACCAGGAAGGCATCGGCTGGGGAGAGCCACCCCGTCGATTCGGGCGTTCCATCAGCGTTGAGATCAAAGGCCAGAGAACCGGCCGGATCGGGGGCGGTGGTGCTGATGCCGCCACCATCGAGATCGAGCACCAGCGGGGAAGTGAGAAACAAGCCAGCGCGAATGATGTCTTCATCGACGATCAGCTGGGTTGCACTGGAGCTTTCGTTGTAGACCCGATAGGTCCCAGTGGGGCCAAGGACCGTGCCCTGGTCCATCCAGTTGCCACTCCCCCCGAAGAGTTGGTCTGTGCCATCACCGCTGACGACCAGTTGGTGGCGCTGCTCTATGGCCTGGAATGCATAACTTCCATTCGAGAAGCCAAGGTCGGAAGCCGATGAGCTGTTGAGGGTATTGAAACCACTCAGGTCACTGATGTCGTTGGGGTTTAGGAAGAGGAGTCCAATGCTTGAGCCGGAGAATACAATCTGCTCGATGGATGCCAGCCGTGACGCCGAGAAGGGTGCCGAAGCCCCCTGATTGGCAATGATGTTGAGGCCAAGCGTAGTTAGAGGGATTTCTTCTGAAGTTGCTGAAATAGAAATCGTATCGAACCCCGAGCCACCATCGATGCGGGCCAGCTGGTTGATATTCCCCCCAGAGCCAAGGGGCTCAGTGAGGGCCGAGAGCATGGAGGTGGTGAGGATGAAGGTGTCGTTGCCGGCACCCCCCAGCAGCACATCGGCGCCATTGCCGCTGAGGGTGTCATCGCCATCCCCGCCGACGAGGGTTTCAGCGGCCGCAGTGCCGGTGAGGGTGTCGTCACCGCTGGTGCCGAGCTGATCGACGGCGGTCTGGAAGAAGGCCCCCGACGTGGACCCGAAGACCACATAGCTGCGACCGACGAAGCTATCGGCGTCTTCAGCACCGATGATGAGATCGGCGAGACCATCGCCGTTGACATCGCCGGCGGCGCTGACGCTGATGCCGCTGCGGTCGCCACCTGATTCGCCATTGATGACGAAGCCACCTGAGCCTGCCGCGATGGCGGAGAGCTCGATGGGGCTGGTGTCTGTGGTACCGAAGACCACATAACTGCGGCCGGCACTGCTACTGAAATCGGCGCTGGGTGCACCGATGAGGAGATCGGCGAGTCCATCGCCGTTGACATCACCGGCGGCGCTGACGCTGAAGCCGCTGCGGTCGCTATCAGAGAAGAAGGGGGGGGCGCCAGCTGATTCGCCATTGATGACGAAGCCGTCTGTGCTTCCGGCGGTGATGGCGGCGAGGTCGATGGCTGTGGTGCCGGTCTTGCCGAAGACCACATAGCTGCGGCCGGCATAAGTTTGGCCATTGGGATCGGCGTAGGGAGCACCGATGAGGAGATCGGCGAGTCCATCGCCGTTGACATCGCCGGCGGCGCTGACGCTGCGGCCGCTGTTGTCGGAGGTGTTTTCGCCATTGATGACGAAGCCGCCTGTGCCTTCTGCGATGGCGGACAGCTCGATGGCGGTGGTGGCTGCAGTGCCGAAGACCACATAGCTGCGACCGGCAGAGCTGTCGGCGCGGGAGGCGCCGATGAGGAGATCGGCGAGGCCATCGCCGTTGACATCACCGGCGGCGCTGACGCTGCGGCCGCTGAAGTCGTTAGCGGTTTCGCCATTGATGACGAAGCCGTCTGTGCTTCCTGCGGTGATGGTGGCGAGGTCGATGGCTGTGGTGCCGGTCTTGCCGAAGACCACATAGCTGCGGCCGGTCAAGCCATCGGCGCTGTAGGCGCCGATGAGGAGATCGGCGAGTCCATCGCCGTTGACATCACCGGCGGCGCTGACGCTGTAGCCGCTGTTGTCGGAGGTGTTTTCGCCATTGATGACGAAGCCGCCTGTGCCTTCTGCGATGGCGGACAGCTCGATGGCGGTGGTGGCTGCAGTGCCGAAGACCACATAGCTGCGACCGGCAGAGCTGTCGGCGCGGGAGGCGCCGATGAGGAGATCGGCGAGTCCATCGCCGTTGACATCACCGGCGGCGCTGACGCTGCGGCCGCTGAAGTCGTTAGCGGTTTCGCCATTGATGACGAAGCCGTCTGTGCTTCCTGCGGTGATGGTGGCGAGGTCGATGGCTGTGGTGCCGGTCTTGCCGAAGACCACATAGCTGCGGCCGGCATAAGTTTGGCCATTGGGATCGGCGTAGGGAGCACCGATGAGGAGATCGGCGAGACCATCGCCGTTGACATCGCCGGCGGCGCTGACGCTGCGGCCGCTGTAGTCGCCACCTGATTCGCCATTGATGACGAAGCCGCCGGAGCCGTTGGCGATGGCGGAGAGCTCGATCGGGGCGTAGAGGCGCAGGGTCTGCTGCGCCGCTGCGGAGACGTTGCCGGCGGCGTCGGTGGCGGTGGCGGCGAGCGCCACCACGGCGCCTGCGCTGAAGGGGCTGGCGGGGGTGAAGGCCCAGGCGCCGTTGGCGGCGGCCGTGGTGGAACCGAGCAGCTGTGCGCCGCTGAAGAGGCGAACGGTGCTGCCGGCTTCCGCAGTGCCGGAGATGGTGGGTGTGGTGTCGGTGGTGCGGTCGCCGGAGGTGATCAGGGGCGCTGCCGGCGGTGTGGTGTCCGGCGGTGGCGGAGCCGGAGCCGGAGCCGGAGCCGGAGCTGGCGCTGGAGCAGGAGCAGGGGGTGGTGGCGGTGGTGCGGCGGTGAGGTTGGTGGCAGCCCTGTTCTTGAGGGTCTTCTGGTCGCGGCCCTTGGTGTTCTGGATGACGCCTTTCTTCTGATCGCCCCTGGGGTCCTTGTAGGTGACGAGCAGGCTGTCCCCGAAACGGGCGGCGCTGGCCAGGTTGAGCCTGAGGGAGCGGCGGTTGCGGCTGAGCCTGGGCTTGCCCGAGAGGGTGATGCGCTGGCCGTTGAGGAAGATGCGGAAGCGCTTGTTGCCGCGCAGACCCCTGATGTTGGCCGGCCTCTTGAAGCGCAGCACCAGGCGGTTGCCGTCAACGGTGATGCGGGAGATGAGCTTGATCGGCTTCACGAGGGGGCGATGTCCGCATCCATTTCATTCACCCTACGGGGCGCAACCTGGAGGGGCGGGAAGCCACCTGGCCGTGTGAATTGTTGTGATTGAGGTAGCGAAAATGACAGTGCTGGCTGAAACGTGAGTGCAGGCCTGGCCAGGCGGGTGGGCTCCAGGCGTGACAGTTTCGGCGTGGGCTTTGGGGATCCGTGTGCGGATGCCCTTGCGTCTTGTGAAGCGAATCTGTAGGTCGCCCACGGTTGTTGGATGCTGGGTCCAGAGCGTTCTCCACCTCGCGGCGCCGGTCCTCACCGCCCGCCAAGGTCCTAGGGGGTTCGGCTCGTGCCGGGGCACTCCTCACACCTGTGCCCCTCTTTTTCAGCTCTGTTTCAACGTGGCAGCGCCGCGTACAGGGCCTTGAACCTGGCCTGCTGGATCTTGTGCTCCACGATCGGCTCGGGGTAGCCGCGCCGCTCCAGGGGTGGAATGGCGCCGCTGATCAGATCGGCCGTGGCCACATGGCGCAGCTCCGGCAGCCAGGTGCGGATGTAGCTGGCCTCCGGATCGAACTTGGTCGCCTGGGTGGCGGGGTTGAAGATGCGCAGCGGTTTGGGGTCCATGCCGCTGCTGGCGCTCCACTGCCAGCCGCCGTTGTTGGCCGCCAGATCACCGTCCACCAGCTGGGCCATGAAGGCCCGCTCGCCCCAGCGCCAATCGCAGATCAGGTCCTTCACCAGGAAGGAGGCCACGATCATGCGGCAGCGGTTGTGCATCCAGCCGCTCTCATTGAGCTGGCGCATCGCCGCATCCACGATCGGCATGCCGGTGAGCCCCTGCCGCCAGGCCTCGAAGCGCCCTTCGTCGTTCTCCCAGGGGAACCGCTTCCACTGGGGCCGGTAGGGGCCCTCGGCCAGCTCCGGGAAATGGAACAGGGCCTGCTGGTAGAACTCGCGCCAGGCCAGCTCCTGCTCCCACACCGTGATCGACTGCTCGGCCTCGGTGCTGCGGGCCAGCGCCCGCGCCTGCTGGGCCGCCGCCCAGGCCTGGCGCGGGCTCAGGGTGCCGAACTTGAGCGCCGCGCTCAGCCCCGAGGTGCCAGCCTCGCCCGGCAGGTTGCGGCCCTGCTCATAGGCCAGCAGCGGCCCGCCATCGCAGCCGCCATCGCAGAAGGCCTGCAGCTGCTCCTGGGCGGCGGCCTCGCCGGGGCGGCAGGGGCAGAGGTCGGCGCCGGGGAAGCTGTGGGGCAGATGCAGGCCCGTGGCGGCGTCGGGCTCCACCAGGGGCAGGGGCGACGCAGTGGATCGGTGCAGCGCCTGGAGCTCCGGCTCGCCCAGATCCCGCAGGCCCGTGGGCGCCGCCACCGGCTCCAGGCCCCCTGCGGCGGCGCTGCCCAGGTCGGCCCTGGCCGCCACCTGGCCGCGCCAGTTGCGCCAGAAGGGGCCGTACACCCGGTAGGGATCGCCCTGGCCGGTGCGCAGGGCCTCCGGGGCGATCAGAAGCTGGTCCCAGTCCACCAGCACCCGCCGCCCCTCGGCCTGCAGCGCCGCCGCCACCCGCCGGTCGCGCTCGCGGCCGTAGGGCTCCACATCCCGGTTCCAGGCCAGCACCGGTGCCCGCAGCGCCGCGGCCAGCTGCGGCAGCACCACGGCCGGATCCCCCCGCAGCACCAACAGGCGGCTGCCGGCGGCCCGCCAGCGCTCCGCCAGCTCCCGCAGGCTCTCGGCCAGGAACCACAGCCGCGCCGGGGCCAGGTCCGCCGCCTCCAGGATCCCCGGATCCAGCACGAACACCCCCGTCACCGCCGGGGTGGCCGCCGCCGCCGCCGCCAGCCCCAGGTTGTCGGCCAGCCGCAGGTCGCGGCGGTGCCAGAACAGCCAGCGCTCAGCCCCGGTTTCCGCCGCCATCAGAGCCCCAGCAGCTGCTTGGCCCGCAGCCAGGCCGTCACGCTCTTGCCGTCGAGGTACTCATCGCCGCTGGCCAGGGCCGCGTCCAGTTCGTCCGGCTGCAGCAGCAGCACCTCCAGGTCTTCGTCGTCATCGCCCGGCGGTTGCTCCCGCTCCGCCAGCAGGGTCAATCCCCGGGCCAGGAACAGGTGGATCACCTCATCGGAATAGCCGGGGCAGGGCAGCAGCGTCCCCAGCGGATCCCAGCACTCTGCCGCATAGCCCGCCTCCTCCTGCAGTTCCCGCTGCATCGTGCTCAGCGGCGTCTCCCCGGGATCGAGGGTGCCGGCCGGAAATTCCAGCAGGCGCGTGGCCACGGCGAAGCGGTACTGGCGCAGCACCACCACGCGGCCGTCATCCAGCAACGGCACCGCCAGGGCGGCGCCGGGGTGGCGGATCACGCCGAAGGTGCCCTCCACCCCGATCGGCAGCGCGATCCGGTTCACCTCGAAGCGCAGCTTGCGGGCCTGCAGGGCGGCGGTGGTTTCCAGATGGCGCGCGGGCTCGGGGGCGGGCAGGGGCGCCATGGGGCAGGACGTCGGCTCAGCCCCAGCATGGCGCTCGGGGTTGCTGAGGGGTGGTGCTCAGGGGCGCTGCCACAGGGTCCAGGCTCCGTTGCGCGCGGCCGGGCGCCACCCCGGCGGGCCCGGCTGGGGCGTGGCAGTGATCAGCAGCGTCGCCCCATGGCGCTCCGCCAGGGCCGCCAGCGCCGCCGGCGACAGCCCGCCGTAGGCCCGCATCAGCCGGTCGCTGGCCTCCCAGCCCCCGGGCCCCCGCCACACGCCGGCCTCGCCCCCGGCCAGGGCCGTGAGGCGCATGAACCAGATGTGCAGGGCGCTGCTGGCCGTGGGCACCTGCTTGAACTGCACGAAGCCGGGGCGGCCGGTCTGGAGGGCCAGGTCTTCGAAGCCCGTGGGGGGGGCCACCACCAGGGCTGAGGGCGCGCTGCGGCTCCGGATCCAGGCGTAGAGCTCGGCCCGCTCCGGCGTGTCCACGAAGCCCCGGCTGCCCCGCGCTGCGGCCTGGGGCAGCTTCCGCAACAGGCCCGCCAGGCTCAGCAGCAGCGCCAGGCCCACCAGGCCCCGCTGCAGCCGCCGCCGGCCCGCCGTGCCGAGCGGCCCCCGGGCCAGCCACCGCGCCAGGGCTGCCGCCAGCAGCAGCCACAGGCCCAGCATCAGCAGCGTGTCGGCCACGCGGAAGGGATACAGGCTCAGCAGCAGCAGCGCCGGGGTGTCCCCCGCCGGCGCCTCCGCCGCGCTGGCGGAAACGCCCACCCCCGCCAGCAGGCCCAGCAGCGCCAGAGGCCAGCTCATCACCACCCACAGGGCCAGGTCGCGGCTGGCCTGCCGCTGCCGGTCGCGGCCGGGGCGGCCCACGCCGGCGGCGGCCGCCGCCAGGCTGAACAGCCCCAGCATCAGGGCCAGGCGGGCCCAGTCGCCCGCCGACCAGCTGGCGGGCAGCAGGTGGTGCGGATTGCGCAGCACCACATAGATCCAGCTCGCCGGCGGCAGGGCCGCCCCGGCGGGCTCCAGCGGGGCCGTGGCCCGCCCCAGCAGCTGCTCGGCCACCGCCAGCCCCGCCGGCAGGCCGGCCAGCCCGCAACCCCAGAGCCACGGGCCCAGGCGGCGCCAGCTCCAGGGCCCGCCACCCCGCAGCACGGTGAGCCCCGCCAGGGCCAGCACCCCGAAGCCCCCCACCAGCAGGTGGAAGGAACAGGCCAGGCCGCTGGCCAGTCCGCAGGCCCACCAGCGCCGCTGCCGCCAGGCCGCATAGGCCAGCAGCAGGGCGGCGTAGGCGAAGGTCTTGGGTTCGGCGCTGCCCACCATCCACTCGGCCGCCAGCACCCCCTGCTGCAGGCTGAACAGTCCCGCCGCCAGGGCCGCCAGCGCCGGCGGCAGCCCCAGCGGCACCGTGACGCCGGCCAGGGCCCAGCCCCAGAGGCCGTAGCCCAGCAGCCGCACCAGCAGCGACCCGGGCCCGAAGCCCAGCCACGCCACGATCCGGCCGCTCAGCTGCTGGAACAGCCACTGGTAGCCCTGGCTGTCGTTGAGATACCAGTCGGCCGGGATCCAGCCCGGATCCACCGCCTGCCGCGCCAGGGCCAGCTTGCCGGCCTCATTGCTGTCCAGGTTGCCGTCGAACAGGCACAGGGCGCCCACCACCAGGGTGATCGCCAGAGCGCTGCGCCAGCGGCTGGGGATGAGTCGTTCGGCACCGCGCCAGGGAGCGGGGGGCAACGCGGAGGGGGTGGCGATGGGGCTCGGCCCATTCAAGGACGTCATTCGGGCCAGCCGGGCCGGGGGGGCAGCCGCTCGGGAGCCGGCTCGGCGCTCTCCAGCGCCGGCAGGGCGGCCACCCGCTCCGGTGCCAGGGCCGCCAGCGGCGTCCGCACGAAGGCCCGCTGCCGCCAGCGGGGATGGGGCAGCCACAGGGCCGCGCTCTCACGGCGGTGCCCATCGCACCAGAGCAGGTCGAGATCGAGGCTGCGCGGACCCCAGCGCACCAGGCGCTGCCGGCCGAAGGCCGCCTCCAGGCTCTGCAGCGCCAGCAGCAGCGCCATGGGATCGGCACCGGTCGTGCCCTCCGTCAGCACCACGGCATTCACATAGGGCGGCTGGCCCGGCGGCCCCCCCACCGGCGCCGTGCGGAACAGGGGCGACCAGCGCAGTGGCGGGGCTTCCGCGCAGCGCTCCCCACCGGCGGCCCAGGCGCGCAGCACCTCGGCCAGCCGCGGCCGCACGGCGAGGAGCGTGGCGATCGGGTCGGCGAGGTTCGCCCCCAGGGCGATGGCGGTGCTCAGGGCTCGCCGAGGTAGTCGCGTTTGCCCAGCACCACGCCGTTGTGGCGCAGGATCCCGTAGGCGGTGGTCACGTGGAAGTACACGTTCGGCAGCACGAAGCTGGAGAGGAACGGCCAGCCCTCCATCGTGATCGTCTGGCCCCGGCCCACCGGCACGGTCACCTGCCGCCCGGCGCTGCCCTCCAGCTGCTCGGGGCTGTAGCCGTCGAGCTCGCCGATGGCGTTCCGGAGTCGCACGATCAGCTGCTCGAAGCTGGTTTCATCGTCGGCCACCGCTGCCGCCTCCACCCCGGCCAGGCGGGCTACGCCTCGGCGGGCGATGTCGGCGGCGATCTGCACCTGCCGGGTGAGGGGGAACATGTCCGGATAGAGGCGGCTGCCCAGCAGCACGGCCGGATCGAGGCCCTGGCTCTCGGCATGGGCCTGGGCCTTGGCCAGCACCCCGATCAGGTTGGTGAGGGTGCGGCGCAGGGGAGGCACGGCGGCCTGATGCATGGTGAGCTGCATGGGGCGGGCCAGCGGATCGACGGGATCGTCAGGCTAGGGGCCGGATCCGCTCTGAAAGCTGCCGTGGCGCCCCCATCGGCCAGACTGCAGCCCTCAGTGCACCAGGCCCCGCTTCATGGTTGTCAGCGGCTCCGCAGCGCCTTCGGCCCAGGCCGGCCAGGACGGTGCCCGCTCCTTCCCGCTGGCGGCCATCACCGGCCACGGCACCCTGAAGCTGGCCCTGCTGCTGGCGGCGGTGGACCCGGGCCTCGGCGGTGTGGTGATCGCCGGCGGCCGCGGCACCGGCAAGTCGGTGCTGGCCCGCGGCCTCCATGCCCTGCTGCCGCCGATCGATGTGCTCGATCTGGGCAGCGCCCCCGCCCAGGCCCTCAACGTGGATCCCCGCCGCCCCGAGGACTGGGACGCCACCATCCGCGAGCGCCTGCAGCAGCTCGGCGCCGATCCCAGCGGCAGCGCTGCCGATGCCCTGCTGCCCACCCGGGTGATCCCCGCCCCCTTCGTGCAGGTGCCCCTGGGCATCACCGAAGACCGGCTGGTGGGCTCGGTGGACGTGACCGCCTCGCTGGCCAGCGGCCAGGCCGTGTTCCAGCCGGGGCTGCTCGCCGAGGCCCACCGCGGTGTGCTCTACGTGGATGAGCTCAACCTGCTCGACGACAGCATCACCAACCTGCTGCTGGCGGCGGTGGGCAGCGGCGAGAACCGGATCGAGCGGGAGGGCCTCAGCCTCTCCCACCCTTGCCGCTGCCTGCTGATCGCCACCTACAACCCCGAGGAGGGGGCGGTGCGCGACCACCTGCTCGATCGCTTCGCCATCGCCCTCAGCGCCAACCAGGTGCTGGATCTCGAGCAGCGGGTGGCGATCACCCGCTCGGCGCTCGACCATGCCGAATCCAGCGACAGCTTCCGCGGCCGCTGGCAGGAGGAAACCGATGCCCTCGCCACCCAGCTGTTGCTGGCCCGCCAGTGGCTGCCGGATGTGCAGATCAGCCGCGAGCAGATCGCCTATCTGGTGAACGAGGCCCTGCGCGGCGGTGTGGAGGGGCACCGCTCCGAGCTCTACGCCGTGCGGGTGGCCCGGGCCCACGCCGCCCTCAGCGGCCGTGATCGCGTCGATGCCGACGACCTGCAGGTGGCCGTGCGCCTGGTGATCGCGCCCCGGGCCCGCCAGATGCCGCCGCCCGATCCCGATCAGCCGCTGGAGCCGCCGCCACCACCGCCGCCCCAGGGGGAGCAACCGCCCGAGCAGGAGCCCGAGCCACCGCAGAACGAGCAGGAGGACCCCGACGAGGAGGACCAGGACGAGGACCAGAACGACGACCAGGATCAGGACGAGGACGACACCCCCGAGGATCAGCCCCCCCCCTCGGTGCCCGAGGAGTTCATGCTCGATCCCGAGGCCGTGGCCATCGACCCCGACCTGCTGCTCTTCGGCGCCGCCAAGGCCCGCAGCGGCGGCAGCGGCAGCCGCGCCGTGGTGTTCAGCGACTCCCGCGGCCGCTACGTGAAGCCGATGCTGCCCCGCGGGCCGGTGAAGCGCATCGCCGTGGATGCCACCCTGCGGGCGGCGGCGCCGTACCAGAAATCCCGCCGCGAGCGGGAACCCCACCGCCGGGTGGTGGTGGAGGACGGCGATCTGCGCGCCAAGCAGCTGCAGCGCAAGGCCGGCGCCCTGGTGATCTTCCTGGTGGATGCCAGCGGCTCGATGGCCCTCAACCGCATGCAGAGCGCCAAGGGTGCCGTGATCCGGCTGCTCACCGAGGCCTATGAGAACCGCGACGAAGTCGCCCTGATCCCCTTCCGCGGCGAGCAGGCCGAGGTGCTGCTGCCCCCCACCCGCTCGATCACCGCCGCCCGCCGCCGGCTCGAATCGATGCCCTGCGGCGGCGGTTCCCCCCTGGCCCACGGCCTCTCCCAGGCGGCCCGGGTGGCCGCCAACGCCCTGGCCACCGGCGATCTGGGCCAGGTGGTGGTGGTGGCGATCACCGATGGCCGCGGCAACGTGCCGCTCAGCCGCTCCCTGGGCCAGCCGGAGCTGGAGGGGGAGGAGCCGGTGGACCTCAAGGAGGAGGTGAAGCAGGTGGCCAGCCGCTACCGGGCCCTGGGCATCAAGCTGCTGGTGATCGACACCGAGCGCAAGTTCATCGGCAGCGGCATGGGCAAGGACCTGGCCCAGGCGGCCGGCGGCAAATACGTTCAGCTGCCCAAGGCCAGCGACCAGGCGATCGCCGCCATCGCCATGGAGGCGATCAGCGGGGTGTGAGGCCGAGGTCGGCCTTCAGGGATCCGACGGCATCGGGAAGGCCTTGGGCTTGGTGCCCCTGGACCGGCCCTGTTGTGCTGCTTCGGTCGGGGCGCCTGAACCCTGTCCTGTGGCCTTCCCTGAAGCGGTCTCCTTCTCCTTCCCCTTCCCCTTGGCCGCCCGCTCCCGCTCCGCCTTGTCCTGGGCGGCTGCCGTCCGGGCGGGATAGAGCTCCTCGAAGAAGGCCCCCAGCCCCACCGCCACGCTGCGCAGCCCGTCCATGAAGCGTGGATCGGCCGTGAGCTTGTTCACATCGCCCCCCACCGCATCCCAGCGGGCGGTGAGCTGCTCGGCGTTGCTCACCGTCTGCTGCAGCTCGGCCACGGTTTTGGGGTTCTCCAGCGCAGCCATCAGGCGGCGCAGATGGGCGGAGCTGGCGTTGAGGTTGGCGATCGTGGGCTGCACCTCCTGCACCGACTGCTCCAGGCTGCCCACCAGGGCTCGGCCCTCCTCCAGGAAGGCGGCGGCGTCCTTGGACGTCTTGTCCACGCTGGAGGCCACACCGGCGAATTTCTGCACCAGCTGTTCCTTGTCGCCCTGCTGGAGCAGGGCCTCCATCCGGCTGATCACCGAGCCGAGGGTGGGTTCCTCGCTGCCCTTGATCCGGGAACCGTTGCAGAGCATGCGGGTGCGGGGGCAGTCCGCTGAGCGCGGACTCGGGGCCGACGTTTCCATCGGTGTGCCCGTGCTCACCAGCGACACCTGGGCCTCGCCCCCCAGCAGGGAGCCCTGGCCCACCACGGCCTTCGCCGGCAGCGCCAGCTTCAGGCTGGGATTGGTGATCTCCAGTTCCGCGATCACGGCTTCCGGCGTGACCCGCACCGAGCGCACGCTGCCCACCATCACGCCCCGGAACACCACCGGCGAGCGCGCCGCCAGGCCAGCGGCCTGGTTGAAGCTGGCCTCCACCGTCCAGAACTGGCGCGTCAGCGACAACCCTCGCAACCACAGGGAGAACCCCACGGCGCCGGCCACGGCTGCCAGCAGGGAGAACCCCACAATCGCCTCACGCACGGAGCGGCGCATCAATCAGGCCTCGGCCGGTTGCATGGGCCCGCGCAGACTACCGCTCCTGAACTGCACCACATAAGGGTTGTCCGTGTGTCGGTAGGCCTCCAGGTCGCCGCTCCAGCGGAAGGCCCCGTCGTAGAGGAGCACCACCTGGCCGCCGGTGCGCTCGATCGTGCTGTGCACATGGCTCACCACCACCGAACTGGCCTGGGCCACCGCGGTGGTGCGCACGATCAGATCCTCGATCCGGGTGCAGGCCACCGGATCGAGGCCGGCGGTGGGTTCGTCGAACAGCAGCAGCGGCATCTGGTCCTCGTCCTTCTGGGGGGCCGAGATCAGGGCGCGGGCGAAGCTCACGCGCTTCTGCATGCCGCCGCTGAGCTCACCGGGCAGGCGCTCCTCGATGCCGCCCAGGCCCACCGCCTCCAGGGCCTCGGCCACCTTGCGGCGGATCTCGGCCTCCGGCAGCCGGCCGAACCGGTAGAGCAGGAAGCCCACGTTCTCCCGCACCGTGAGGGAGCCGAGCAGCGCGGGATTCTGGAACACCAGGCGCACGTCCGGGGGGTTGTGCTGGTCGAGCCGCAGGTAGGTCTGGGGGCGGCCATGCAGCAGCAGCCGGCCGCTGCTGGGCAGCTGCAGGCCGGCGAGCAGGCGCAGGATCGTGGACTTGCCCGCCCCCGAGGGCCCCACCACCACCAGCCGCTCACCCGGCTGAACCGTGAGGCTGACCCCATCCAGCACGGTGTTGCGTCCCCAGCGCACGCTGAGGTTCTGCAGTTCGACCAGGGGCGTGGCTGGTTGGGGCGGGGCGGTCGCAGCCAGGCGGATCACAGCGTCACCGGGCCATCCTGACGCCTTCCAGGGCCAGGGTCTGCCAGAGCTGACACCGGGCACTGCTCCTACAGTCACCCCAGCATCCCCACCTCAGCCACGCCCACCCCTTCCCCAGCGTCGGCTCCCCGGCCGCGCCGGTCCCGCCGGTTCGGATCACGGGCCAGCTGGGTCGGGCGCGGTGAACTGCGCCAGCGCGATCTGGTGAGCCGCTCGCGCCGTGCCGTGCGCTGGCTGCAGCCGGGTCTGGTGGTGAAGCGCTGGGTGCTCACCTCCGGCCTCGGGCTGCTGATCGCCCTGCTGGGTGCGGCCGTGTGGGCGGATCTGCAGCCGATCTACTGGACCATCGCCGGCATCCAGTGGCTGCTGAAGAACATCACCACCGTGCTGCCGCGCGGCATCACCGGTCCCCTGGTGCTGGCGATCGGGGCCGCCCTCATCTGGCTGGGCCAGAGCCGCAGCTTCGGCACCATCCAGCAGGCCCTGGCCCCCGATCGCGGCACCCATCTGGTGGATGCCCTCGCCGCCCAGGGCCGGCTCAACCGCGGCCCCAGCATCGTGGCGGTGGGCGGCGGCACCGGGCTCTCCACCCTGCTCAGCGGCCTCAAGCGCTACAGCAGCAACCTCACGGCGATCGTCACCGTGGCCGATGACGGCGGCAGCAGCGGCGTGCTGCGGCGGGAGCTGGGCGTGCAGCCCCCCGGCGACATCCGCAACTGCCTCGCCGCCCTGGCCAGGGAGGAGCCCCTGCTCACCCGTCTGTTCCAGTACCGCTTCAAGGCGGGCAACGGCCTGGAGGGCCACAGCTTCGGCAACCTCTTCCTCTCCGCCCTCACGGCGATCACAGGCAGCCTCGAGTCGGCGATCACCGCCAGCAGCCGCGTGCTGGCGGTGCAGGGCCAGGTGGTGCCCGCCACCAATGCCGACGTGCGCCTCTGGGCCGAGCTGGAGAACGGCGAGCGGCTCGAGGGGGAATCGGCGATCGGCCATGCTTCCAGCCGGATCGTGAGGCTGGGCTGCACGCCGGAGCGCCCCCCCGCCCTGCCCCGGGCGCTCGAGGCCATCGCCCATGCCGATCTGATCGTGCTGGGCCCGGGCAGCCTCTACACCTCCCTGCTCCCCAACCTGCTGGTGCCGGAGCTGGTGGCGGCCATCGCCCGCAGCAAGGCACCGAGGCTCTACATCTGCAACCTGATGACCCAGCCGGGCGAGACCGATGGCCTCGATGTGGAGGGGCACCTGCGGGCGATCGAGGCCCAGCTGGCCACCCTCGGCGTGCAGGACCGCCTGTTCACGGCGGTGCTGGCCCAGGAGGATCTGGAGGACACACCGCTGCTGGACCGCTACCGCCAGAAGGGAGCCACGCCGGTGCGCTGCGACGTGCGCCAGCTGCAGCGCCTGGGCTACGAGGTGATGCAGGCGGCCCTGCAGGGGGGCCGGCCCACCGCCACCCTGCGGCACGATCCCCGCAGCCTGGCGGTGGCCGTGATGCGCTTCTACCGCCGCCACCGGGCCGCCGTGAGGGCCGTGTAGTCTCCGCCCATGGCGGCTTCCGACCAGCACTTCCTTCACCTGCCCGGCCACCACCTGCTTTACGGCCGCGTTCCCAAGGCCGCCAACAGCAGCGTCAAGGCGGCCCTCACCGTTCTGATCCGCCCGGAGCTGCGACACTCACGCCAGAGCCTGCGCCAGCGGCTGCTGCATCGGCTCTGGCCCAGCCGCTCCTGGCTGGGCTTGTCCTGCCGGATGGATGAGTACTGGGAGCGGCTGCCGGGCGCGATCGCCAACCCGGTGGACCGGGACACGGCGCGTGCCCTGCGCGGCCAGTGCTTCAGCTTCGCGGTGGTGCGCAACCCGTTCGACCGGGTGCTCTCGGCCTACAACAACAAAGTGATCGAAATCCCTGACTGCACCGCCAGGCTGAAGGCCATCGGCGTGCGTCACGGTATGCCCCTGCCCCAGTTCCTCGCCTGCGTGTGCGCCGCCTCCAGCGACGATCTGGATGTGCATGTGCTGCCCCAGAGCGACATCCTCTGCCTCGGGGACGAGCCCGTGCCCACCTGGGTGGCCTACGCCGAGAGCCTGGAGGACCACTGGCCGTTCCTGGTGCGCAAGGCCCGGCGCGCCGGTGTGCAGGGGTTGCCCCGGCGTCTTGGCACCCGCAACAGCCGCCGCGGCGGCGACACGGCGGATCTGGAGGCCCTGCTGGCCCAGCCCGAGCTGGTGGCCCTGCTGCGCCGGCGTTACGCCGAGGATTTCCGCCTCTTCTATCCCTGGCTGCTGGACGGGGAGCTCAGCGTGGAGAAGGTGCGGCGGGGCGGACCCCGCCGGCCGCGGCACTTCGTGCCCTGAATGTGCCTCAGTGAGGGTGCCTAGTAGGCGTCCTGCATTTCGTAGAAGTCAGGCTGCACATAGTCCTTGCGCAGCGGCCAGCCCTTCCAGTCCTCCGGCATCAGCAGCCGCTTCGGATGGGGATGCCCCGCGAACTGGATGCCGTACATGTCGAAGGTCTCGCGCTCCTGCCAGTCCGCTCCGCGGAACAGGCCGTAGAGGCTGGGGATGGTGAGATCGCCGTCCCTCGCGAGGAACACCTTCAGACGCACCTCCTGGGGGCGCACGTCGCTGGGCAGCTTGGGGGTGGCGGCGCTCTGCTCCGCCAGCACCGCCAGCTTCACCAGGTGGTAGAAGCTCACCAGCCGGCCGCCGGGGCCCTCGTCGTAACCGCCCTGACACTGGAGGTAGTCGAAGCCGTGGGCCTTCAGGGCCGTGGCCAGCACCGGCAGGAAGGCCGGCTCCACGCCGATCACCTCCACGCCGAGGTGGTCGGCAGG
Source organism: Cyanobium sp. PCC 7001 (assembly GCF_000155635.1). NCBI lineage: Bacteria > Bacillati > Cyanobacteriota > Cyanophyceae > Synechococcales > Prochlorococcaceae > Cyanobium > Cyanobium sp. PCC 7001. The sequence continues at coordinate 1,733,557 of NZ_DS990556.1, read as the reverse complement.
GAGAACCTCATGGTCGAAACCCTGGCTCCGCAGCCACTGGCTCACTGGGCCGGGTTCCACGGCCGCGATGGCGTCGCTGGTGGGGGAGGACTCAGGCATCGGTCTGGGAAGCGGGGCTGTCGGAGTCGGGGCTGTTGGCGGAGGGTTGGACGGCGGGGCTCGACGCGGCGTCGATGGCCGCCTTGGCCGCGGCGTCCTCCTCGCGGAGGGTGCCGAGCGGCAGGCCGGCGGCGGCCGCCAGAGCCTGGCGCTGGGTTTCAGCGGCCAGGTAGGCGCCGGTCACGATCGGCTCCACCGCCTTCATCTGGTGGGCCACCGTGCAGTAGCGGTGGGTGGGAAGGATCCTGCCCCGTTCGGCCAGGGCCTCGTTGCCCACCTTCTTGCGCAGCTTGATCACCGCATCGAAGATCGCCTCCGGCCGCGGAGGGCAGCCGGGCAGGTAGAGATCCACGGGGATCAGCTTGTCCACGCCGCGCACGGCCGTGGTGGAGTCGGCCGAGAACATGCCGCCGGTGATGGTGCAGGCGCCCATGGCGATCACGTACTTGGGCTCGGGCATCTGCTCATAGAGCCGCACCAGGGCCGGGGCCATCTTCATGGTCACGGTGCCGGCCACGATCAGCAGATCGGCCTGGCGTGGGCTGGAGCGCGGCACCAGGCCGAAGCGGTCGAAGTCGAACCGGGAGCCGATCAGGGCCGCGAACTCGATGAAGCAGCAGGCCGTGCCGTAGAGCAGGGGCCAGAGGCTGCTCAGCCGCGCCCAGTTGTGCAGGTCGTCGAGCGTGGTGAGGATCACGTTCTCCGAGAGATCGGAGGTGACCGCCGGGGAGCCGACAGGCCCGCAGCTGGCCGCCCGGACGTCCCGCAGGGCGTCGATGCTGGGGCTGGAGGAGGAGGGGGTGAGGGTCATGGTGGGATCCGTCAGCTCCATTCGAGGGCGCCCTTGCGCCAGGCGTAGGCCAGGGCCACCACCAGGATGGCGATGAACACCAGGGCTTCGATGAAGGCGAGCAGGCCGAGGCGGTGGAAGGCCACGGCCCAGGGATAGAGGAACACGGTCTCGACATCGAAGATGACGAAGACCAGCGCAAACATGTAGTAGCGGATGTTGAACTGGATCCAGGCTCCGCCGATCGGCTCCATGCCGGACTCATAGGTGAGCTCCCTCTCTCCCTGGCGGCTGTCGGGGGACAGCAGCTTGTTGGCCACCAGAGCCAGAACGGGAACGGCGGCGGAAATCAGCAGAAAGCCCAGGAAGGCGTCGTAGCCGGAGAGCACGAACATGCGGGCGCAGCCAACGTGGCGCGCAGTCTGGCACCTGTGCCGGGTTCCGATGGGCACAACTGGGCACAACGGCTGGTTCCTACAGTTGCGTTCCCTGCCCGTGTCCCGTGACCGACGAGATCGCTCCGCAGGAGCAACCGCCCGCCGACCCGGACACGGCGCCCCAGGCCGTCTCCGACGCGCCCGTCGGCACCGCCGCATCCGACACCGCCGCATCCGACACCGCTGCATCCGCCGAAACCTCTGCCTCTGTCGAGTCGGCTGAGTCCGTCGAGCCGGCTGATTCCGTCGAGTCGGTCGACGATCCCGACTGCCATCGTTTCGAGTGCCGCAGCTGCGGTTACGTCTACGACCCGGGGGAAGGCCTGAAGAAGCTGGCGATTCCCGCCGGCACGCCCTTCCTCAGCCTCGATGCCGCCACGTTCCGCTGCCCGGTGTGCCGCAGCAAGATCGGGGCCTTCAAGGACATCGGGCCTCGCAACAAGCCCAGCGGCTTCGAGGAGAACCTCAATTACGGCCTTGGCGTGAACCGGCTCACCCCGGGCCAGAAGAATGTGCTGATCTTCGGTGGCTTCGCCCTGGCCATCGCCTTCTTCCTCTCCCTCTATTCCCTGCGTTGACCCTGCGCCGATGACCCGCCCCTCGCCCCAGCCCCGTTCAGCTCAGGCTTCAGCTCACGCTCCCGCCGATCGCCCCGGCCTGGCCTCCCGCCTGCTCCCCTCGCTGCTGTCCCTGGTGCTGGTGGTGGTGCTCGCCTTCGGCCTGGGCGGCTGCGTCACCACCGGTCTGCCCGAGGCGGCCGCCAGCCCCTGGGAGGCGGTGCCGCTGGCCACCACGGCCAACCCCCTCTCGGTGGCCTTCTCCGATGCCCGTCACGGCTTCCTGGTGGGCAGCAACCGGCTGATCCTGGAAACCGACGACGGCGGTGCCCACTGGGAGCCGCGGGCGCTCGACCTGCCGGTGGAGGAGAACTTCCGCCTGATCAGCATCGACTTCAACGGTGACGAAGGCTGGATCGTGGGCCAGCCCGGTCTGCTCCTGCACAGCACCGATGCGGGGCGCAACTGGAGCCGCCTGTTCCTGGACACCAAGCTGCCCGGCGAGCCCTACCTGGTCACCGCCCTCGGCCGCAACAGCGCCGAGCTGGCCACGAACGTGGGGGCCATCTACGACACCCGCGACGGCGGCAACAGCTGGCAGGCCCGGGTGGGCGATGCCGCCGGCGCCGTGCGGGAACTGCGCCGCAGCCCCGACGGCCGCTACGTGAGCGTGAGCAGTCTCGGCAACTTCTTCTCCACCTGGGATCCCGGCCAGGACGTGTGGCAGGTGCACCAGCGGGTGAGCAGCCAGCGCCTGCAGACCATCGGCTTCCAGCCCGACGGCAACCTCTGGATGCTCGCCCGGGGGGCCCAGATCCGTTTCGGCTCCGACGCCGCCGATCCGGAGCAGTGGAGCAAGCCCGTGATCCCGATCACCAACGGCTACGGCTACCTCGACATGGCCTGGGATCCCCGCGGGGCCATCTGGACCGGGGGCGGCAGCGGCACCCTGCTGGTGAGCGACGACGGCGGCAGGAGCTGGCAGAAGGACCCCGTGGGGGCCGAGCAGCCGTCCAACTTCACCCGCATCGTGTTCACGCCCGACGGCAAGGGCTTCGTGCTGGGAGAGCGGGGCTCCCTGCTCCGCTGGGTCGGCTGAGCCGCTCGCCAACGCCGCCCGCCAACTTCTGTAACCAAGGGGGGCCGCCGTTCCCGCTGGATCAGGCCAGCCCCCTAGGATCACCTGGCTGAACGCTTGTCGCTATGGCTGCCGGCTCCACTGGGGAACGCCCGTTCTTCGAAATCATCACCAGCATTCGCTACTGGGTGATCCATGCGGTCACCCTGCCCGCGATCTTCCTGGCTGGCTTCCTCTTCGTGTCCACCGGCCTGGCCTACGACGCCTTCGGTACGCCCCGCCCTGACGCCTACTTCCAGGCCCAGGAGAGCAAGGCTCCGGTCGTGAGCCAGCGCTACGAAGGCAAGAGCCAACTCGACCTGCGCATGCAATAAGACGCCATGACCCAGTCTCCCGTTTCCACCACGCCGCGCAATTACCCGATCTTCACGGTGCGCTGGCTGTCTGTGCACGCCCTCGGCATCCCCACGGTGTTCTTCCTGGGGGCCCTGGCCGCGATGCAGTTCATCCGTCGCTGAGGCCTGCTGTCATGCAACGCAACCCCAACCCCAACAACCTGCCGGTTGAGCTCAACCGCACCAGCCTCTACCTGGGCCTGCTGCTGATCTTCGTGACCGGCGTGCTGTTCACCAGCTACTTCTTCAACTGATCCGGAGAGCACCCCATGAGCGGCAAGAAATCCTCCATGCCTGACGGCCGGATCCCCGACCGGCTGCCCGATGGCCGCCCGGCCGTGGCCTGGCGCTCCCGCTGGACCGAGGGCGTGCTTCCCCTGTGGATGGTGGCCACCGCCGGCGGCATGGCCGTGATCTTCGTGGTGGGCCTCTTCTTCTACGGTGCCTACACCGGTGTCGGTTCGGCCTGATCCGGCCACCCACGACAGCACCAGCCCCCGTCCCCCGGCGGTCAGCCCTGCTGGCCCCCGGGGGATCCGCATGTGGGGCCCTCCCCTGTCGAACGCCGTTTCCCGGCTCCCCCGCCGCCTCCCGGTGAAGAAGCGCACCCTCCTGAATCACGACGCCCTGGCCTGGCTGGCGGGTGCCCTGCTCAACGCCTACGGCCAGCTGATCCTGCTCACCTCGCGCATCGCCGTGCAGCGGGATCCCGCCACCGCGCGGCTGGTGCTGGAGCAGAGGGTGCCGGTGATCTATGCCCTCTGGCACTGCCACGTGTTCTTCATGCCGATGCTGCGGCTCAGCAGCCGCCAGCCGGTGGCGGTGCTGCTCAGCGCCCACCGGGACGCCCAGATCGTGGGTGTCGCGGCCCGCATGCGCGGGGTGGAGCTCGTGGCCGGCTCCTCCACCCGGGGCGGCGTGAGGGCCTACCTGCAGCTGATCCAGCGGCTGCGCGGCGGCAGCTCCGTGTGCATCACCCCGGATGGCCCGCGGGGACCGGCGCGCCGGGTGAAGCCTGGCGTGGTGCACCTGGCCCAGCAATCCGGCTGCGCCGTGGTGCCGATGGGCCTGGCCGCGACGCGGCAGCGGCGGCTGCGCTCCTGGGACCGCACCCTGCTGCCGCTGCCCTTCGGCCGGGTGGTGCTCACCCTTGGCCCCCCCCTGTGGTTGCCTCCCGCCCCGGACGCCTGCACCCTCGGCCTGCAGGCCGAGCAGCTGGAAGCGGCCCTGGACGCCGCCTCGGAGCGGGCCATCCGTGCCCTTTGAGCCGTCGCCACCGGGTCGCCGGCTGCTCGAGGCGGGCCTGGCGCTCGGCCTGTGGGGAGCGCAGACCCTGCTCACCCCGGCCATCGCGGTGGTGCTGCTGGTGCGTCTCTGGCAGGGCAAGGAAGACCGCCAGCGCCTGCCGGAGCGGCTGGGATGGTGTGCCCGGCGCCGCCCCCCCGGTCCCTTGCTCTGGCTCCACGCCGCCAGCGTGGGGGAGATCACGGCGCTGGTTCCCCTGCTGCGGGAGCTGGACGAGGGGAGCCGCCAGCGCGGCCTGCCGCCGCCGGCGGTGCTGGTCACCAGCGTGAGCCGCAGCTCGGCCCGGATGGCTCCCCAGCTGCTGCCCCAGGGCGTGATCCACCAGTGCGCGCCGGTGGATCACTGGCTCGCCCTGGCCCTGTTCCGCCGCCACTGGCGTCCCGATCTGGGGGTGCTGGCGGAGGCGGAGCTCTGGCCGGAGCTGGTGCGCTCCATGCCCCGGCTGCATCTGGTCAATGCCCGGATGAGTGAGCGGTCGTTCCGCCGCCACCGCCGTCTGCCCTGGTTCGCCGCCTGGCTGTATGGGCATGCCCGGCACTGCTGGGCCCAGTCGGAAGCGGATGCGGCCCGCCTGCGCCGGCTCGGAGCTCCACGGGTGGAGGCGGTGGGCTCCACCAAGCGGGATGCCGATCCCCCCGCGGCCGATGCGGCGATCGTGGCGCGGCTGCTCCCCCGGCTGCGGGGCAGGAAGGTGCTCCTGCTGGCCAGCAGCCACCAGGGGGAGGAGCAGCTGCTGCTCCAGACCTGGCCACGGCTGCGGCAGGGGCTCGGCCGCCTGACCCTGCTGCTGGTGCCGCGCCACCCGGAGCGGGCCGCGTCGGTGCTGCGGCAAGCCCGGCAGGCCGGCCTGCGCAGCTTGCTCTGGACCGATCTGGCGCCGATCGAGCCGACGCACCAGGGTCGTCGCTCCAGCAACCGCTCAAGCAACCCCTCCGACGACCGCTCTGACACCCTCTCCGACCGTCCCCCTGGAGAATCCGATGGCCCAGGGGATGGGGCGGGCGAGGCAGGGCCCGAGGAAGGTTTCGATGCTCTCGTGGTGGATCGGCTCGGCGCCATGGGCAGCTGGCTGGCGGTGGCGGACCTGGTGCTGATGGGCGGCAGCCTGGCCGCAGGCGGCCGCTGCGTGGGCGGCCACAACCCCCTGGAGCCGATCCGGGCCGGACGCCAGGTGGTGTGCGGCCCGGACATGGCCAACTTCATCGGCCTCACCGAGGAGCTCCAGGCCAGTGGCTGGCTGCACCGCCTGCCCTCCACCGAGGCCCTGGGGCCCACGCTGCTGGAGCTGCTGCGCGCTCCGCCGCCGCCGCCGCCGCCGTTGGCCCTGCGCGGCCCCTGCCGGAGGATTGCCCGGCATCTGCTCGACGCCCTGCCCTCCCCAGCCAGAGCACACCCTGCGGGTTCCCCCTGATGCCGTTCATCACGCCACTGTTCTGGTATCGCCGCAGCCCCTCCCTGCGGGCGCAGCTGTTGCGGCCCCTGGCCCTGCTCTACGCCCTGGCCACGGGGGTGCACCGCGGCTGGGTCAGACCCCTGCGGCTGCCGGTGCCGGTGGTGTCGATCGGCAACATCACCCTGGGGGGCACGGGCAAGACGCCCCTGGTGATCGGGCTGGCCCGGGAGCTGCAGCGGCGCGGCACCCGGGTGGCGGTGCTCACCCGCGGCTACGGCAGCGGGCGCCGCGTGCCGATCCGGCTGGAGCCCACGCGGGATCCCCGGCTGTTGCGGGGGGTGGGGGATGAGGCCCTGGAGCTGATCGGCAGCCTGGCCGATGTGCCGGTGTGGGTGGGCTCCGACCGCCGCAGCGCCGGACGCCGG